>DAOVJF010000327.1 GCA_030673355.1 Planctomycetota bacterium
CATGCGGCTCATGGCCAGGGGGATCATCCTTCCGGATTATGAAAGTGAGACCCGGTACGATCAGCTCAGACAGGGATTCCATCGCTACTTCAGGATCGGGGTAAAGCAACCCGGAAGCACACGCACTCCCCCGGAACAAAGGGACGCTGCAACAAGCGGGAAAGTTAAAATTCCCGCAACTGAAGACGGTGGTGTGTCCTCAAACGCGGATAAGACAGGAACATCTCATGCGGACGGGAGTGAACAAGGTTGACGAAACTCGTCCAGCATAATCTCGGCATAAAATTACTCGCCATAATTCTCGCGATTGCCGCGTGGGGTTTCACACGCGTAGCCGACCCGGTCGAGGAGTGGCAGTTGATTCTGGAGCTTGATGTCCGCACGAGTGTGGGGCAATCACTTGTATCCAGAGATCCAGGGGACCTGTCGATCACAGCGTACGTGACCGGGCAGATATCCCGTCTCGAACGGCTCAGTGCTATGCGCCCTAAGGTTGTACTGGATGGCCGTGGACTACAGCCGGGTGTGCCTGAGATGGTGGAACTCAGGATCGATCGAAGGTTTCCGGGAGTGTCCATCGAACTCGAACCGCCAAAAATAGAACTGACGATAGATGAAACAAATCGAAAGAACTTTGTGCCAGAGGAGATAACCGAGGGACTTCTTCCCACCGGGTATTACATCGATTCAAGGAGCGGGCTTCCCGAGAGTATTGCCGTTCTGGGTGCGAAATCACTTGTTGAGCTTGTCGACAGGGTTGTTTATTACCTGAACCTCTCGGCGCTTACAGGATCGACCGAACTTTCATTTGAATTCAAGCCGATCGATGAAAGCGGAGTCGAGATACAGAATCTCTCCCTCACGCCTGCCATAGCGGACATAGGGATTGGGCTTCAACCCAGCCAGGCATTGAAGGCTGTTCCGATAGTTGTTGATTACCAGGGAAACCCGGCGGTGAATTACGCGTTGACTTCGCTCTCTTCGGATCCGTTCCTGGTCGAAGTGGCCGGGCCCGCGGAAGCCTTGTCAGACATTCTCAGCATTCGTACAGCTCCATTGAATTTAACCGGGAAAACCTCTTCATTCCAGCAATCGGTGACTTTAATCTCTCCAAGTGAAAATGTTTCCCTTTCAGTAACCCAGGCGAATGTCAGTGTTGAAATCGAACAGATCGAGTCACGGTATACATTCAACGATGTCCTGATCGAGTTAAGGGGAACCAGCCCCGATTTCTCCTACATATTAAATCCTGAACGGGTGAACGTTACAATTCGCGGGGGATTAGGCGGGATTTCAGGAGCAAGCACGGATGAAATCCGTCCAAGGGTCGATCTCGACAGGCTTGGCGCAGGCACTCACAATATAAGGGTAACCGTCGCACTGCCATCCGGTGTCCGGCTCGATAGCGTAGAACCATCCCTGATCGAGATTACCATCACACAGCAGACCCCGGAAACCCCTGAACCACCGCCTGGGGACGAACCGGGCGATAGTACCGAACCATCCGAACAACCGGATGAAACCAACGGGTCTGAATGATTTTACCAGTTCACAGTTCCAAGCACATCTTTCACAAACCCCCGACATAACTGCTATAATGAGCTCCCGTCGATGCCTGTTGGTATCGCGAGGAGAATTTTAATGGCTCGTTATTTTGGCACGGATGGGATCAGGGGCGTAGCCGGAATCGATCTCTCAGCGCAATTTACTTTCCAGCTCGGTGAAGCGATGGGGCAGCTTGTGCGTGAGCAGGGATGGGACAAACGTATCATTATCGGACGCGACAGCCGTATCTCAGGTCCCATGCTGGAATCCGCCCTGACTGCCGGACTCATGGCGTCCGGATGCGATGTCCACACAATCGGCATTGCCCCGACACCTGTCATAGCTTACCTGACCACCAACCTTGGCTTTCCCATGGGATGTGTAATATCGGCAAGCCACAACCCGATCCAGGATAATGGAATTAAATTTTTCGACCATCGCGGCATGAAAATCGATGATAATATCCAGTATCGTATTGAAAAACTCCTGAAACCGAAAGCATTCGAAAGACCGGAGCTTTCGGGTGAAAATATCGGGACACGCCATGATTGGGCTTCGAGGGTTGATGAATACGTTAAACATATCAATGGGATTGGGCAGGATCACCTTGTTGGAAGGAAGATCGTTATCGATGCCGCGTATGGTGCGGCAAGCGCAGTTGCACCGTCCATATTCACACTTCTCGGCGCTGAAATAATACCTCTTCATTGTGTTCCGGACGGATCGCGTATAAATGTAAACTGCGGAACTACAGATACAACAGTCCTTCGCGATATCGTTCTCAAAACCGGGGCGGATATGGGTATCGCGCTCGATGGCGACGCGGATCGGGCGATACTGGTTGATGAACTTGGAAAGATTGTCGATGGCGATCAGATCCTGGCCATGTGGGGTTTGCACCTCTTAAAAAAAGACTCACTTCCCAATAAATCAATTGTCGGGACCGTCCTCAGCAACAAGGGGCTTGAAGTGGCATTGGAGGAGGCCGGCGGGAAACTTCTGCGGTCGGCGGTCGGCGATAAATACGTTCTAGAGGAAATGATAAATAACGGGTTGAAAATCGGCGGTGAGCAGTCGGGACATCTTATTTTTCTGGACTATCAGACAACAGGTGATGGTGTTCTGACCGCATTAATGGTCGCGATCCTCATAAACGAGACCGGCTTGAAATTGTCGGAACTCGGCGCGATGATGACCCGTTATCCACAGGTACAATTGAATATCGAAGTTAAAAATAAAAAAGCCGCCCTTGATGACAAGTCGATAAATTCTGAAATTGCCAACCTTACACTTGAGATGGATAAAATCAAGGGAAGGCTCCTGGTGAGACCGTCGGGGACAGAATCGGTAATCCGGGTCATGACTGAAGCGCCGGAGGAAGATGAAGCCCGTCGCATGGCGGAGCTTGCAATAGATTTGTTCAAGGGCTACAGCGAGAACGGAATTGTTACGGAGCTTTGAGGGGATGAAAGTTCTCACACCAACAGAGATGCGTGCAGTCGATGATCGCGCGATCGACAAGATGGGGATTCCCGGTCTTCAGCTTATGGAGAACGCAGGCCGGTCGGTGGCGGAATGGATTATCGGTAACCGACCTGAAACCGATCTTGCGATTGTGCTCGCCGGACGGGGGAATAACGGCGGGGATGGGCTTGTCGCGGCGCGATACCTTGCTGAGGACGGCAGGGATGTAAAAGTGATTCTCCTGAAAGATGGAAAAGAGCTTACCCCCGATTGCAGCGCGAATCTCGATTTACTTCCGAGCATTGTCGAAACTATCACAGTCGACAATGAAAATGAACTCAAGGGTGCCGTTAAAAAACTCGATGAAATCATGACGCATAAAATCCCGATGATTTCAGAGGTTGTTTTTATCGACGCACTTCTGGGCACCGGGGTTAGAGGAGATATACACGGCCTGGCCGCCGATCTCCTCCGGGCCGTGCGCGCAATGAATCCGACTGTTGTCGCATGTGATATTCCATCGGGGATCGACGGCCATGACGGGAGTTACCTTGGGGCAGGTTTGCCCGCGGTCGCGACAATTACGATGGGCCTTCCAAAAACCGGCCTGTATATCGGCGCTGGTGTTGAATACTGTGGCGAAGTGATAGTCGCCGATATCGGTTTTCCGGACGAAGCAGTCGAACCGGCAATTCCGACCATGGAGACAATCGAGGGCGCGAAAGTTGGCAAAGTTTTCGCCGATGATCGCGGACGTCCCGATGAGGTCGCGCTTCACAAGGGTGATTTCGGTCGTGTGCTCGTGGTCGCCGGAAGCAGGGGAATGATCGGCGCGAACGAATTAACCAGCCGTGCGGCATTGAGGGCGGGATGCGGGCTTGTTGTGGCGGCAGTGCCTGAAACCGAATACCCCATTCTTGCGGCCAGGACAGGTTCCGAAGTCATGACCGCGCCTGTCGCGGCGAATCCCGACCTGGGATGCTTCACGCCCGATGGAATCAATGACCTTGAAAATTATATGGAATGGGCCGATGTACTGGCCCTCGGTCCGGGTTTCAGCATTAACAAAGATGCTCTCGATTTCGCGCGTGAAATTGTGGGAAGATTCCCGGATACACCGGA
>DAOVJF010000287.1 GCA_030673355.1 Planctomycetota bacterium
AATCAGCCCACGCAGCAGTATGATTATAATTCCAATTGATAACCACCCTATCATGGACCCCGTGAAATCGCCAAATGCCTTATTGTACGCAAAAATCCCTGACGTAATTATAAGTCCCAGTATCATTCCCCAGATGAAACGTCTACCCCTGCTTTTCTTATAATTCCGGCCTTCCATCTGAAAAATGGGATTGCCGGCTACACGCCAGAATCCGATTCGTTGCAGCCAGCGGGGTACAGGTGAAGGATCGTAATTTCCATTGTGGATTTGGTCGGACATGATTTTTCACCCAGGCTTTTCATATTTGTAATGGTGAATATATCCAGCATTCTTGTGATCCTGAACGGCATCGTCTAAATTCCCGTAAGAACATGCCGATCCTTGATCTCCCTGGTTATCGTTTTCAGCCCAAGAATGATTGGAAGTCCGACGAGTGCCAGAACCGAAACCCAGGGCTGACCATTCAGGCTGTTTCCGAAGAGGTAGAAGCATCCAAATACAACCCCGGTACAAATCAGGATCGATGCTGCTACTTTCGGCATGACATTGAGTGACAGCACCACAACCATGTACGCGAGGCCGAAAAGAGCCGCCCTGGTGAGCCCTGCTGTGACAACATTCCAGTCGACCGCCGTGCTGCCCAATCCGGAGACAGCTTCGGCTAACCCGATCCAGAGAAAATACACACCGACTACCAATGCAAGTACATAAGCTACTGAGGGGGTCCGTTTTTTTACCTTGTGCAGCTTCATTTTACTCCTCCATTGCCTATAAGATACGGGTCGTTTTATTTCGTTGCTCAAAATATACACTAGCATCATGGATTTGTCAAGCTTATTTGCAACTTTTTTAGAAAAATTGTATTCTATCTGTCACGATACCCGTTTCGCAGATGTGGGTAGCTGTATCAGTACCGCGAACGTTAGTGAGGAGTCTGCCAACCTCCGTACATTCTCATCCACCCCACATCACACAGTAATATTGACCGGTGGCCCCTCACAACGAGTTCCACGAGTTGGGAGGGTTTCCTTTATTTTCCCCCCTCCCTGCGCCAATAACCCCTGAACCTGTCCTATTAGTTAGTGGAGACCACCATATGTTCAGACGCAGAAAAACAATTCCCGAAATCAACTACACCAACATCGTCTGGCTGGCGTTTACGCATCCCGAAAACGAAAATAAATCCATACGGGCCATCGCGCGCCAACTCGGCATGTACCCGGGCACCGTCCACCGTATCCTGATACGGCTGGGGTACGTCAAAACCGAAAATCCCGACTGTTGCCCTGAGACAGCTGTAACGCCATCCGACCAGGCTCATAATGCGGATAATGCTTGTCTCAAGGATACAGTAAAATCGCGAAAAAATAGGGGAGATACGGATACACCCGATACGGGTAAAAAAAAGAAACCCTACAAATTCGACCTATTGAATTACATTGCCGAAACTAACTTTTCCGACTTGCTTGATTTTGATTTTGACAGGGAGGACTGAAACCAATCCTATTAATCAAATATTGATCCGAGATCGGGGACACCTCTTTTCGCCCGTCGAAAAGCAGGTGTCCCCCTAAACAATCAATTTTTGTTTAACAGGATTTGTTTTAGATGTAATTTTACTTAAAGGATTACTCCAGTCCGGTATCCTGGACATCCTCGACCGCTTCGATTGCACTTAGTCGCACGCTTGCCAGCAGCCTGCGAATATCTCTCTCCCTGTAAACGATATCCTCAGGCGTCCCGGACAGGGTGAAAATATAAATACTGGTTTCCCTCACAGCATAGTAAAGCCTGACGATTCGATCCTCATTCGGCGGGAAACGGTTGATCTCTCGTTCGTGTGTAATAAGGGTTATCCGGTCAAGAAGTCTTGTCGCGGCAGGATCCCTGCGAACCAGAAGAGTTACGTAAAAATACCACCGGTCACCGATAGTAACTTCGGATGCATTCAGCACGTACCTCGAGCATCCCGGCAGGAAATTTTCATTTACCATCGTTTCATTGGCAAACCCAGGCACATGGTCTTTGAGGTCATCCGTACCGAATTGAGCTCCCCGTAATACCCCGCAACTTATTTCAACATCCCCGGCCAGCAGGATGAGAAACTCTTTCGCGGCAGGATATTCAGGGTCAATCGCAACAAACGGCCCGGGATCGAGAATGTACAACAAATACGCGTCCCTGAATATTGGCTCGGTTTTTTCAATTGGCCTCTCAGCCGGGCACCCCGTCGTTACGAGGGCAAGTAAAACCCCGATCGCAAGGTAAATAACCGATGTAAATTTCGGAATTCCTGCCTTTTTCGATTTATTAATCATGCTACTTCCAGATTCACCCATGAAAAATTTAATGCTCCCATAACCGCTTCATGGCCTTAATCCCCTTTTCAAACAACCCCACAAGTGCGGTATCATACCATAGTCGAATACCGAATCTCAGACAGGATTAATTTTCGGGATTCGCTGTTACGACTTAAGCGATCATGCCAAAGGTTCAAGTGGATATTCTACCGACCGTCAGTAAGTCAATCGACTGGCCATCGGTTCTGTCAGAAAACAGGACTATTATTGTCGCTGTTTCGGGCGGACCTGATTCGGTAACGCTTGCCGACGTTCTCCAGCGGCTTGGAACTCTACTTGATTTCGAAATGGTACTCGCGCATTTCAACCATGGAATCAGGGGGGAAGATTCCGATCGGGATGAGGAATTTGTCAGAAGTTTTTCAGTGGATTTGGGTGTCCGGCTGGAAATCGGGCATGGGAATGTGCCAGGGCTTGCCGCAAGTTCTGGTAACAGCCTGGAAATGGCTGCAAGGAAATTAAGGTATGAGTTTCTCGTAGGAATTGCGGATAAGAATAATACTGGGCTGATTGCAACAGGCCATACTGCGAACGACCGGATCGAAAACCTCCTCATGCGGCTTCTGAGAGGCTCCGGCGGACAGGGCCTGGGGTCGCTTCAGCCGGTACGAGTACTGGCCAGCGTGACCCTCATACGTCCCCTCTTAAAAATATTCAGGCATGAGATCCTCTCATACCTTGATTGGAGGAAGCTGGAGTACCGGACGGATTCAACCAACTTTGAGGAATCAACCGACAGGGGGAAAATCAGAAATGTAATTCTTCCCGGGCTTTTAAAATCCCTCGAACATGTCGGCTGGGGAAATCCCATCGAGGCATTATCCCGATCCGCATCTCTCCTTGCTGACGATGAGGCAATGGTCCGGGAGCTGGTCGCTGAATATTTTACGGTAATTAATTTCCCGGAATCCGGCGATATTCAACTTCCGATGACGGGCCTTTCCGAGGCGGCATCTCCGATTCTCGGACGGCTGATCCTGAGATCGATCCTTGAAAAATATCCGGATATCCGACTGGAACAGGAGCACGTTGAAAAAATTATCGGGATGCTGAAAGGAGAACTGAAGACTTCCATCGATATCCCGGGAGGGCTTCGGGCTGAGCCCGGCATTGATTATGTAACCATTGGAAAACCTCGCGAAATTGAAATCCCCACCGGGGTTACGATACGGATTTCAGATCTCCCCAAATCATTCGACTTCGCGAAGTATTCAATCGGGATTGAAATTGAGGACAGGGTAAATTCAGTTAAAAACGAGAATTTACGAACCCTGGACGCTTCTCAACAGTCACATGGGGGAGTACAGATTACAATTCCTGCGAAAGCGGTTGAGCTTATTATAAGGAGCGTGAAACCCGGAGACCGAATGTCACCACTTGGAATGGGTGGACATACGAAAAAAATTCATGACATTTTTGTCGACAGGAAGATCCCGTGGGTAGATCGACCGTCGGAACCGTTGGTTGAGATAGTACTTGAATCGGGTAAAAAAATAATCTCAGCCCTTCCGGGTCTGGGTTTGATTTCTGAAGAATATAAAATTGAACCGGATTCAGCACAAAGAATCTTAATTTATCTTAATATTTGTAGAGGAAAAATAGCTGGCACAACCAGTTAACGTATGTTAAACTTATTTGTTTATACCGGAAAATTAATGCCCGACCGCGCTGGTGCGGTCGATATTAATGAATAACGGCATCTAAAAGTATAGAGTTGAAATCAAGGTTTACTACGCATGAAATCATCACGTTGGAATTCATTATCAGTAATAGCCATCCTGCTGGCACTGGCGTTTCTTTACACGTTCTGGACTTCATCCACCAAGGTTGAAGAAATCGAGTTCAGCAAATTCCTTAAGGCAATCGACGGAATGGCCGGAACCGGTTATTCCCAGATAACGGAAGTGGAAATCCGTGAGGATGAAGGAATTATAAACGGTAAAGCATCAACCGGCCAGGTGAACCTTCCTGAAGAATTCAGAACGCGATACCCAAGAGATTATACGGAACAGATAGTTAACCTTCTCGCGGCCCAGTCCATCAAAATGGAGGTCAAGAGCCCTCCGTTTTTCCTGACCGCTCTCTCTCCCCTGCTTTTTTTGCTGGTGCCGCTCGCATTATTCGGACTCTTGTATTTCTTCCTGTACCGTCAGGCGCAATCAGCCGGCGGGCAGGCGTTCAGCTTTGGCAAATCGAAA
>DAOVJF010000222.1 GCA_030673355.1 Planctomycetota bacterium
GGAAACGACAATTACATGCTCCCGAATCTGGCAGCGGGATCATCCGACCTGAACTGTGTCACACTTTTCTGGGACCGCATGGGCGATGATAATTATTCGGCTGAAAGAATTCCTCCCCGTAACAACGCGCACTCATTCGGGGGCGCCACAACATACAGTCCTTTCCACACATTCAGGGACGCGATGCCATCGGTGGGTGTTTATCTCGATACCGGGGGATTCGACACGTACGGCCTTATCCTCCCCGAAGATGAGGAAGTTGTCGCGAATCTTACACCCATTGAATTCGCAAATGATATCGAATGGCGTCACAGGATAGACCACCCGATGTACGGATACGGCCTGGATATAGACTGGTATGACGGGTTTGTAGTAGAAGAGGAGGGATAGAGGCTCATTAGAAAACCGCTTTTTCATTGATTTTATATACTTACAATTAATATAATCATGATGATTCAGAAATTGCCTGAATGGACACGGTAGACCAGTGTCCCAGAACATAGGAGGAAATGATCTGACATGGCATGCAGAAAGTTAGACTCACTGGTTATCATATTTACGATAATTCTAATGGTTGCAGGTATTCCCGGTTGCAGCGATGATAGTAGCGATGGAATTGAGAATAACGGTGTAAATGTATCTGGTTCAACGTTTGATTGGGACGCGGGACATCCGATTCCTGTTAACCGTGAAGGGAGTGTTATTGATTTCTACAGTACAACAGAGAAAGAAGAGGTAATCAATCAATCCCTGGAGACAGGCAAATTAATATTTTGTTACCTCAGCAAGTACGACGATTTCCAGACCAATGAGGTCGAGTCGGTGTTTATAGCCAATTCCCGGTGGGGCGCTGAAATTAACAGGCGTTATATTCCCTGGGAGGTCGACTTCTGGATCGATCCGACACTTGCCCTGTATCTTTCCAGTGGCGGAGGGCATGCGGTCGATCGGTCCCCGGCATGGCTTCCTGCAATCATCCTTCTTAAGCCGGATGAGGAAGATTCAGACAAATTTCTCGTTGTTGAATGCTGGAAACTGAGCGACATTCCATATTTCCCGTTCAAGTGCACATTGGGAACGTATAGCTATGAGCAGGGCATGGAGAATTCCCCGAAAGAAACTGAAGTAGGAGACGCCCTGGATGCATTTGAAACCGCGGAAGGCCTGCAGTTCGCATATTATAGAAACCCACCTAATAACATCTTGAATCCGCTGAGTGAGATGAGATGGATGCTGGATTTAGAAGTTGAATATGTAGATGGGGACGGCAGGACAGGTCCGGATCTCCTGACATACCTAGCACTTCAGGAATTGATAGATGGTAAAGAATTCCAGAATCTTCCCAAAGAAATTAATCAATGGGCAGAATGGAATTTCAGCATGATTGATACTAATTTTATTTCACTGAACACCTGCCCGACACTTGATCCGTCATTGTCAACGGGGACTATCATGGGTGTGGATATTCCCGATAACCTGATTGGAATGGCTCTTGCACATTCTCAGGATATCGACTATCCGGTTAACCCCGGTGACATGTTCGATGAACTTTACTCTATGGTTGTGGATGAGGATGGAAATTTTACTGGCGGATTCCCGGCATATATCGATTCCAATTTTACACTCGGCGCTTACGATCACGTCATGCCGGATGTCAATCCATTCGAACTTTTATTCAATGAGAACGCGATGGAGGATCTGCTTGCAGACCCACCCCCGGTGTTCGGTCCGAGAGATATTGTCTGGGTAAATGCCCGGATTCTTACCCTGTGGCTGCAAATGGTTAAATTCGATGCTGAGCTTAAAAAACTGGAGATGCCCAACGGGCAGGATGCCGGTGAATTTCTCTACGAACTAAGTGCTGTTATGCTTGCAAGTATGGAAGACCTGGTAAATATAGATACTCCAGTTGACATGAACCTGGCGGACCGGACTTTCATGCTCGGCCTTTACCTTGAGTTGTATCAGCTTACTGGTGATTTTGATTGCTTTGGGAAAGCGGGTCAGATCGCTGCAACATTCCCATCTGATAATTCAACGAACTGGTTTAACCCGTCATACAAACCATTTTATCCTGACCTCGCAATTGGCCTGCACCGGTACAGCTGGCTCGCAGGGGACGTTGACTCTGGTGAAACGGCAAGGTTAATTACAGAACGCGCACCCGATTTCATTCAGATGGCGACGGGGGACAGCAATGAGGCCTGGCTTCAATATGCTTATGATATCGTTCATTCGGACTGCTTAAATGTTTCGATCATCGGACCGCAGGATGATGAAAACACACTTGCTTTACTTGAGGCTGCAACAGATAAATGGGATCCAAGGAAAATTGTCCAGATTCTTGATCCTGCAAGAGATGCAGAACTGATCGAAACCAGGGGAATTGAAGCAGGTGATAGTGTCGTAGCGTTTATTTGCGTCGATGGTGAAATCTCTCTTCCTGTGAACGATCCTGGTGAACTCCGTGAACAAATTGAGAACACAACACTTGAGTTTGAGACTTAGGAGCCTCTTATACCACACATCACAATTTGCATTTCATCGATATCCATTTTACATTTATCCCAACATCAGGAGACTGAAAATGAATATCGACCCCGAACGCAACGTGACCATCATCCTGCCGTTCAGTATGATCATGGCACTCGTACAGGCAAAACCGATTCTCTCCATGTTCAGTGATGAGGATGAGGTCAAGCAAATAATCCGAATAATAGATGCTCTCCAGGCCAGCGCGATGGAATATATTCGGCAGGAAGACGGGGAAGTGCTGGATTACCTCGCAGGCGATACCAAATCCGATGATTTTGATCTGCTCGATGATCAATCTGAATCTGACGATGAATTTAATGGGGAAAAGTGAAGCAACTAATTCCAGAGACGCGATATGAAATCCCGTGTAACAGAACTTTTGTACATCTGCATTTTAACCGTTTTACTATTCGTCCCGGCATCGAGTCGGGCGCAGAATGAAATTACGAGCGACACGCCGGAATAAACGGGAATCGATTTTTAGAGGATGCCGGGTTTAAAAGCACTTATTACCTTTGATAACCACCGTTCACTGGGTATCGGGCGCCTGACATCGTTTGAACAATCGACCGATTCGAAACCCGGATTCCTGGTTGGAAGCTCGAAGGGCCTTTATCACCTGGAGAAAATCAGTTCACGTCCTCAAAGGATTCGCTCATATCCGGTGGTTTATATCCACTCCGGTGAGAATGGTGTTGTTTGCTATGAGGAGACCGGGAAGCACGGGCAGCTCGCGATTCTGAATAACAACCTTGAAGAGGTGCGAGTCGACACAAGGCTCGTTCGGGAGATTAACCCAAAGGCATTCTGGAGGGATGGCCTGATTATTCTTGATAAGGACCATTTAGCATACATGGACCTTGTAAGTAATGAACGAAGACATCTGGTGGATTTTCATGAAACCCGCATAGTGGGGCAGTTCGCGAGGGTGATGAACGGCTACGAATTTATCGCGGTGTTGAGGGGTAAGGGCTGGCCCACATTTTTGTTTAAACTGGTTCTACCGGCCGAAGAAAATGCGGAATTAATTGAAATCGCCAGGGCGGACGACCCCATATTCGCACGGCATTTCCAACCCCTCCCAGGTAAAAATTACCTGGTAATTTCCCAGGATGCGACTATTTTCGTAATTTACAGGATACTCGATGGAGATATTCCCATGCTCAGGAGCTGGTCCATCACATCGATACCGGGTGAAACCCATCCGGTGGGGATGATTCAGGACGGTCTGAATCTTCATCTTGCTGTTGCAGACTGTATTGTTACTTTCAAAATATCAGAAGAACTACCAGGATGAAGCATATATCCGGCATCAAAATAATTAGTGTTATTGGAAGATTAGGGTGAGATTTAAATAATATTCATGTAACAACATACAGTACTGTGTGATATAATTATAACTAAGGGAAAAACCTGGGGAGGGTTAATACCTGGAGGACAAAAATGTCTCGAACCATTTTGATTTTAGCAAGTACAATCTGTCTCTTGTTATTTGTCTCATGCTCCGGATCATCATCGAGCCCTGTAACAACTGATCCTGGTATCGTCCCGGGTTTCGAAATAACCGGCAATGCCAATGATTACAGCAACAACCGCCACCTGTTTGGGTACTGGGAAGTATACGTAGACACTGAAACCAGAAATGTCGAGGTGGTGCCTGTCCGAGGCGCGGAGTATCATTTTAACCTCACAAAAACTCTGGAACCCTTATGCGCGATCGGGGACTGTTTAGTTATCGATGTACCGGGTGTCACACCGGAAGGCGATTTGGAAGTCAGTGTAACTTTGAAACACCCTGTATTCAGCGGTGTGTTTACTGCATTCGATACACGGGGTATTTTTATCCTGAATGGCACATATGAATTCCCGGGGCACTATCTGCACTGGTCCTATGAAGGGAGTAATAATTTCTCGATAATCAATGCAGACGGGTACTCCACGATATGGTCACCCACTATGTACCCTTCCGGATCGTTCGGTCGACCGCTGTTTGAATACTGGGATGGGAAGTACACCATTGACGGGCAGTTTGCCACGGCAACACTCAATGCGTACAAGGAATTTTACACACTGGATGAACGTCACGCATGGCTTGCCGCAACCAGTATAGAACGGATTTATATCCTGCGTTTCCCACCCGATCCGGATAGCGAAACTTTAAATTTCGGGTATGCGATCGATTGCGGATTCAACTGGCCGTCGAATATGACCAATCCGGTTGTGCCAGATGATTTCCCGGAAGACGCCAATGCGCTGGAACCGTACCTGATCGAAGCGGAATTTAAAACGACCGTTACACCTGCCGGCGGACAGTTTGATGTGGATCTGAGAATTTACGACTGGCAGGGTATCGACACGATTGAAACCGTAAAACTTGAAGCACCGGATATTTTCTTCGGGATCGTCCAGGCGGATTTTGTCAGCGACGAAGGCATGTATGCCCTTTACAATGCAACTTTTGATAACGAATATGGCGCGGGAGTTGGATCGTACCCGTTGCTGGTTTCCGCACAGGATAAAAATACAACGCCGGTTGTAGATCAAACCACCGCGTATAATATTTTCTATGCTGAAATTTTTCAACCACTGGAGTTCATAGAATACGTCATGCTGGATTCCGATCCGCTTCACGCCTTTTTCAATCCACAGGAACTTATCTGCTGGTTCAGCCCGTGGCCGGGTATAGTCTCCACAATTAAAGGGATCAACAGCGCAAACACCGAAGAAGGCGGGTTCGTAGATTTCATGCTGACCGGTAGTATGGGGCTTAGTATCGGCACCCAGGAATTCTTCATGGCAACCAGTCTTGATGATCCCTGGGA
>DAOVJF010000109.1 GCA_030673355.1 Planctomycetota bacterium
ACATCGAGGATGAGTTTGCCATCGGTTCTTTTAATATGCCCCTTGACCTCCGGAAGGATAATGGGAAGATCCGCCCAGAAATGCTCCCCGCCGGGCATAACAACCTCCACACCAGCCAAAGTCAAAGGCTCGACCGCTTCCCGGCTTCTGAAATATGGATTGATAATATCGAGATCGATGACCCTTACCTCGCCCTCGAACGGATCGTCCTCTTTTTGAACCGCAAGTCCTAACTGCATGGCGAAATTAACAGCGACCTCAGTCTTGCCGCTACCGAAATTCCCGAGGAAACCGAGAATCCGTTTCCGGAGCAGATCATGAAGCTCAAGCCTCCGGTAGACCGCGTTTATGGATTCGGATCCACCGAGGGCATGGCGAGCGTGAGTATATATGTGATGTTTCGCGACACCCAGGGGAATACCGGCATGCGCCTCTTTAAGATTCGACATGGGGTCGGGACGGCGATCGCCCGGTTTATCCTGGTTTTCTTTGTTTTTATTAACCAAGTTATGAAATTCCAGTGAGAATAAATTGACCCCCAAAGTGGAGGTAATGTTACTTATCTCATAAAGTTATAATGAGTCACGGCAACCCTAATACTTTCCATTGGTAAAATACCATGAATGACAACTAATAATCAAGGTTACATAATCTTTACACAGGTATAAACGCGTACCTGAGAATGAAGATCACCGCAAGCAGATAAATCAGCCAGTGGACTTCATGCCCTTTGCCGCTGAGTAGTTTTATCGCCGCATACGCTATGAACCCGAATGAGATTCCGGTCGCGATCGAGAATGTCAACGGCATCATGATTACAGTGATGAATGCCGATATCGCCAACGCATGATCGTCCCAATCGACTTTTTTCAACCCTTTCATCATCATGCTTCCGACAATTACCAGGGGAGCGGCAATCACCGGGTAAACAAAATGAGGGATAGGTTCTGTATCCGGGTTGATGTTGTAGCCGCCGCCAACCATCTCAACGATAGGTTTAAAGAAAATCGCCAGCAGGAATAAAATTCCTATCACGATATTCGTCAGCCCGGTCCGACCGCCTTCCGCAACACCTGTGGAAGACTCTATATAGCTGGTAACCGTGCTGGTACCCATCGCTGCCCCGGCTACCGTTCCTACCGCGTCAGATATCAATGCCCTGCCTGCCCGCGGTAATTTCCCATCTTCCGTAAGCATTCCGGCAGCACTACCAACTCCCAGAAGTGTGCCGATCGTATCGAAGAGGTCCATGAAGAAGAAAATAAATACAACTTCCCAGAGCGGCCAGAATTTATCGCTCATCGTGAAGAAGCTTCCGAGGTTGAGCTTGAAAAGAGTCGGCTGCATCGACGGTGGCGGTGCAATCACTCCTGTATACCTTACCAGTGTGTCCGAACCCGCGTCCGGGTGAATTCCGCCGTTGAAAAACAACCCGATGACCGCTGTCGCGACCATCCCGATCAGGATCGCGCCACGGACCTTCCTGGCAATTAATGCGCCGGTAATTACAAGGCCAATTATGCTAAGGACCGCCCATGGAGTAGTTGGACTTCCAAGCTGCACAAGTACCGCGTCATTATTGACGATCAACCCTGCATACTGGAGTCCGACCATCGCGATCAGCAATCCGATACCCCCGGCGATTGCCAGTTTCAAACTCAGCGGAATCGCGTCAATTACCTTTTCACGAACCTTGAAAAAACTTAAAAACAGGAACGCCGCGCCTGCGATAAAAACCGCGCCAAGCGCTTCCTGCCACAAATAACCCATTGTGCCGCATACGATGAACGAGAAATAAACATTCTGCCCCATACCCGGTGCGAGCGCGATCGGGTAGTTCGCGAGGATCGCCATTACGAATGTCGCCAGAGCCGCCGCTATACAGGTCGCCAAAAAAACTGAGCCGAAATCCATGTCGGAACCGAACGAGTTTGACAGGATCGCCGGCTGTACGAATATGATGTAACTCATCGTAAGGAAAGTGGTGATTCCGGCGATAACTTCGGTACGGAGATTAGTGTTGTGCTCTTTCAGTTTGAAGAAATTTTCCACGATCCAGCCTCCCGCAGATTTCGCCATGTGCTGAAAGCACATGTGACTGAAGATCATGCGCAGAATGCGCATGTTACATAGGACACTTTACAACTGTACCCTCAATCGGGCAAGGTTTAAATCAAATTAAGGCGGAGAGATCAGGAGGAATATCTCCGACCCCTACCCAGTCGCGGCTGCACCTAACCCCAGTTCCTCCTCGACCTTCGCAAGCTCATTAATTAAAAACTGTACTAACTCCTCCAACTCCCAGCCAAGTTCCTCGGCTCCCTGGCGGACCTCATCCCTGTTTACAGCCCGACAGAACGCCTTGTCCTTTAACTTTTTCCTTACACTTTTAACCTTCATTTCCCTGAACGACTTATCGGGACGGACCAGCGTGCATCCGATCATGAATCCGCTCAGCTCATCGACCGCGAATAACGCTTTCGCCATAAGTGTGTCGCGCTTCACCCCGGTATGCTCTGCGTGTCCGAGTATCGCGGTGATTATATCTTCCGGCCAGCCGGCTTCCCTGAGAATTTTTCCACCTTCAATGGCATGCTCGGGGATCGTCGGGTACTTTTCGTAATCGAAATCGTGCAGGATTCCGACAATCGCCCACCTTTCCTCGTCCTCTCCGTAATGACGGGCAAGTGCGCGCATGGCGAGTTCGACCACGCGACCGTGTTTCACGAGATTTTCATTTTTCGTGTATGTGCAGAGGGTTTCGTATGCTGCATCGTAGGATGGAATTATGTGGTCTGTCATTTTACAAGCTCCTTTTCCTCAATTCCCCTGCTTTTCCCTGATCAATGTAACAGCGCATGGCCTGAGCTGAGAAGAGTAAAGCGGTCAGGTCACACATTTAAAATAATCATATTCATCGGCATCCCCATGCGCAACAGTGAATCCGTGAAATCCTCGATCATCGCATCCAGCCCGGCGAGAAATGCGACAGTGTTCCCGATCTCAGGGCTTACGAGAGGTAAATTGTCCTGGATGTACCCGACATGCCCTTTCCAGTAACTCCCCTCTGCGGGACGGCTCGCCGATAAATGAATATCGATCCTCGCTTCCCGCCACCATTCCCGCTCCTCTGTGAACGCAAAATGATGGTCTGTACGCTCCCCGTAGAAGAGATGCACCCGTCTCCAGTCGCCGCGGTAAAGCAAGATCTCCTGGATCACGGGACGCATCGCGCAGATCGCTACTCCGGAACAACCCATGATCACGTTATGTTTACGGTGCGCAAGAATCGGGAACCCGCTGCCCATCGGTTTTGAAACCCGGATAAGGCTCTTCGGCTCCAGCGAGGTGATTTTATGGCTTCTCCCGCCTTTATCCTTTACAAGAATCTCGAAGTGCTCCATCGCGGTACGGTTGGCGATCGTACCACGCCACGGCTCCTGCCCCTCAACAACGAGTTCAATATATTGGGACGGCTGCCGGTGCGATCCCCAGACCTCAGGCGGCACCTCCAGCATCATGAAAACCTGGTCCTCGGCATGAGGGACGATCGACTCAATTTTCGCTGTGAAAAGCTCGGACATAGAATACTTATTCTAAAGCTCTGGATGGATAGAGTCAAAGGCGGAACAGATGAAGCTGCCAGTTATTTACAGAAGGCCGAATTGATTGTATAATTAACCTGAAACACTATTTACAGGGCTACTACGACTTTGATGTATGGGCGGTTTAATGCACAACTCGAACGGGTTGCTCGAAATTGCTTACGAGTAGATGATATAAAGATTTACCGATCAAGGAGATAACAGTGATCATGGGATTCAAAAATTCAATATTAATACTAGTCGCAATTCTTCTGGTTTCGATCAATTCCGGGTGTAGTAAAGGGAGTGACCCAATAAATGCACCACAGGAAGAACCGGGGTTAAATCAGGGTGAAATTATTGCCAATGCCCAATCGAACCGGTATGTGCTCGGAATCTGGACCGCTTCAGTTTCCCCCGACGGCACAAGCATCGAAGCTGTGCCAAACCGTACATCGGATTTCCTGTTGAATATCAACGCCTTCCTTGAGAAAGCGCCGGGCAGTTTCTTTTTCGAGGACATCGATGCTTCGAAATATTTCGACACGGGTCGTCTCGACGTGACCATATCGATGCACCACCCGTTGCCCGGATATTCAGAGTACGGGATTTTCGATACCTGGTTTGTCTTTCTCCATCATGGCGCGGATACGCTCAATTACCAAAATCTTTCTTATGCGGATGAGACCGGGTTTGATTCGGCTGTGGTCCTGAATCCCGACGGCTTTACCCGGTGGTATAACTTTACTGAATTTGATGGCATGGGAATTCCCATTCTTGGTTATTATCCCGGGCAGTTCGCGAACCTCCCGGACCCGAGCGCGAAAATTAACCCGTACAAAATCTATTCGGACGGCCTTGAGGCTACTGACGATTACCACACCTGGATAACCACTCCCGGAAATGCCGATAACCGTGGAATTTTCACGGCATCGATGCAGGTTAATTCCAGGCGTTTCGAAATTCAATTTCCGATGATAGCCGGTAAACCGCTTCTGCTTTTCCAGTATGCCGTCATCACCAACTGGGAACCCGGCGACCCTACTCTTACCGGATCACCCACCATGTATGACCCTTTCGATTTTCCGACCAACGCAAATGTGGAGGAGCCTTTTTTCATCCGCACGGCAACCGATTCGAGCGACCTTTATTATGTCGATCCGGTATCGAATGGCGGGACTTTCCGTGCCGACATCGAGGTTTTCGACTGGCAGGGCGGGATAGTGGGCCGCCTGGGCGTGCCGAACGAAATCGAGAGCATAATTATTGAAGCCGATTTCATCCCGGGCGGAACTTACCAGTTTACGCAAACGGAGTTATCGGCGGTTGCGATACCCGCATCAGAAAACTCATCTGTTTTCCAGGTGGAAATCATGAATTGCACACCGCAGTCCTCAGCCGATGCGGGTTTCTGGGTAATTGTCGAGGCTGGCGGATTGTTGGGCGATACATACTACCAGGGCTTCGATGTCGGATATCCCGAAGGCGTCCCTCGTGCTTCCTTTCTGAACTCAGTAGTTACTGTAGCAGGAGATGCACTGTATACAATCGAGCTTACGTCACCCAATGGCGGGGAGGCCTGGGAGGTTGGTTCTCATCACGATATTACCTGGCAGACGACTGGTTATTCAGGGTTAATCAAACTGGAGTACTCCAAGGATGGATTTGTATCCGACATAAATGAAATCACCGCTGGAACGGACGATGACGGCACATTCGATTGGGAAATTCCGGATGATCAATCGGATACCGTGCGTGTCAGAGCCACACTTGTCGGTGCGCCTTCCATGTACGATGAGTCGGATGCTGACTTCTCCATAGTATCGCATTATATATATGTAGATGATTCAAACGTGTCGGGAATCGAGGACGGAACCCAGACATATCCTTACAATACCATCCAGGAAGGTGTGGATGCAGCGACCGCAGGATACGAAGTCTGGGTGGATGACAGCGGCAACGCATACACGGAGCAGGTTATTATGGCAACCGATACAATCCTCCGCTCAATGAACTGGGATGAAACGGACGGCGGCAACCGGGCATACATTGACCCGCCTGACGACCCCAACCATCGTTCAGTTGATTTCAACGGTGTTGACAATGCGTTTCTCGATGGATTCAAGATCGGCTTCGGGGGATTGATCGAATGGTCCATGAATACCCAGATGCTGCGCATTAACGGTGGTTCGAACAACACTGTCCAGGATTGCCTTTTCACTGGTTTGACCGATCACTGGGGTGTATATCCAATAATCATTACGGACGCTTCGGATGTCACTATCGCTAATTGCCGGATCGCGAGCATTGACAGGGGTGCGAGCGAATCCGGGTGCTCAAACTTCAGAGGGATCTACGCCGACACCTGCCCCAATCTGAATATACTGAATAATATCTTCGCCGACATCCGCTCCACCGAGGACGAGACTTCAAAGGGGATCGAGATCGTATACATCATCGGTTCCACAAACCCAGTGGTAAAAAACAACCTGATTCACCATATCATCCCGCATGCGGGTGTGGGTTCCATGGGCGCCGTCCTGATGGAGGGCTTCCACTTCGAGAACTGCTACGGTGTGGAAATTGCGAACAACACAGCAGACCGGATGGACTCTTCCGATGCCTATTTCATCAATCAGTGTTTTGCTTATGTTTTCAAAGAGTGTAGCGGAGTAGAATTTACAAACAATATCGCAACCCGCATCTATTCGAGCGGCTTTCCGAACCCCCTGGCCAGAGGAGTGAGCGCGTTCACCGGTGATAGCGTGGTCTGTGATTACACCGACATCTATGACATTGGTCCCGGAAGCAATGGCACAAACTATTATGGCGACGCTTCACCGGGCATAGGGGCTATCAGCGCGAACCCGGACTATATCGATCCCGACAATGAAGAGTATGACATCTCGCCAACTTCTCCTGCTCAGAACGGAGATCCAGGTTTTGACGACTGGGACGATGCACCGGGCGACGGTTCCCGCATGGGATGCCACGGCGGACAGGGCGGTGAATTTGTAGGATTACTTACACCTGAATGAGCTTTTTAACCCGGCTTGTCTTCCCGGTAGATCACATAATGATGGCAGTCGATCTGGTAATCATCCCGCCACCATTCCTTGAGAGCGGTTCCTTCGAGCCTCATCCCGAGCTTTTCTGCCACACGGACACTCGCGTCATTCCCGACGATCACCCCCGCAGCGATCCGTTCGAATCCAAGATCATCAAACCCGTACCTGAGCATTTCACGACATGCTTCGGTGGCATAGCCCTTGTTCCAGTGCTTTGCGGCGATCCAGTACGCGATATCGGCTTTCCTGTGATGCATGTTTGCGCGGTACCATATGGCGCCGATCAGCTCATCCGTATCTTTCAGGAATATGAGTAACGTTATGTGTCCCTAGTTATTTTCTGTCCATGACTGTTGCCTGTACCATTCGTAGGCATCCTCGATCGTGAACGGGTGATTTATATGTGCTGAGAATTTTGAGATCTCCGGATGGTTAATCGGTTCGACCATGTTACCGAGATCGGAAAATTTCGGCGACCGTAATATCAGCCGTTCCGTTTCAAGATGGACCGGCTGTTTATCCCCAGGTGGCGGGTCCGATTTCAAAATCGCGTAATGGTGCATGTCCCATGGCTTACCGTCTTTTATGTTTTCGCTTCGAGTGGTGCCTTCGAACTTCAGGCCGCATTTTTCCATAATCCTCCCGCTCGCGAAATTATCCACGTTGCACATACAGAAAACACGATTCAGGTCCAGTTCAGCGAACGCGTATTGAATGATCCGCCTGCAGGCTTGGGTGACAATCCCCTCTCCCCAGTGATCGACCGCGCACCAGTAGCCAAGTTCAACTGATTTGTTTCTGGCGTGGATATTCATCAATCCGAGCCCGCCGACCAGTTCCCCGGAATCTTTCAGGAATATTGAGAAATCCCGCTGGGTTTTATCTCTTACAGGATCCTGGCATAGTTTTATAAAGCTCACAGCGTCTTCAACGGAGTACGGATGAGGGATATTCAGAGTAAACTTCGCTATTTCAGGATGGTTGATAGCAG
>DAOVJF010000433.1 GCA_030673355.1 Planctomycetota bacterium
CCGGGTGGCGCCCACAGACTGAGCGAAGGCGTGTCTGTGGGTGATGAAACCTTGTCAATATAATGGTTTCACTGGTAGAATTGAATTGAGGTATTTACTATGAAATTACTTGTAACTCTCGAACGCGATGAAACAGGCATGATTGTGGTTGAATGTCCCGCTATTCCAGGATGTGTATCCCAGGGAAAGACGGAGGATGAAGCATTGGAAAACATCCGCGAAGCTATCCAGGCATGCATGGAAGCACGTGCTGAGAATGGTATGCCTTTGACTGTAGCAGTCCGCGAGATAGAGGTTGGGGTTTAATGCCTAAGCTTCCGGTAATTTCAGGGGCAGATGCAGTGAAGGCATTTGAGAGAGCTGAATGGCACGTGGACAGGCAACGAGGCAGCCATGTAGTGATGTTGAAACCAGGCAATAATGTAAGCCTCTCTATCCCCCAACATCGTGAATTAGCACCTGGAACATTACGAGCACTGATTCGTGCTGCAGGAATGACCATGGAGGAATTCAAGGGATTTTTGTAATGCCACCCGGTGCATACAAGGACATTGATGAGGTAGTGGAGGTCACTCACCAGTCGGGGATAAGTACTAAGGTGGCAAGGTTGAAATCCGTAGCGGTTATTAAGGGGTAGTATACATAAAGAATAATCATCCATCCCGTAGAACAGCACGGCAGTGCGTCATGTTAGGACTCTCAATATCAAAAAGACGCACTGCCGTGCAGTTCTACGGTCGCACTATTTGTATTTCTACGACTTACCTCCCGCCAACGCTTCTTCCGGTATAGTCTTAATATATTTATCCGCCATTAGAGCTGCCTGGGCGCCCTGCCCGCACGCGATCACCGACTGCTTAATATGGGTATTTTTAGTGTATAATCATTAAAGGAAAGGGCTAAAATATTACTGTGAGCATACTATGAAAAACACCGAGATCATTTTCGAAGTGCATGAAGCTGAAGAAGGTGGCTACTGGACTAAAGCTCTGGGCTATGACATCTTCACCGAAGCTGAAACCTGGGAGGAGCTCAAAGAGAAAATCCGGGATGCGATTACCTGCCACTTCGATGAAGGTGATGAATATCCAGGTATTGTCCGGCTGCATTTTGTGCGCGATGAGGTTTTCGCGTTGTGAAAATTCCCCGTGATCTGTCTGGAGACCAGCTCGTTAAACTCCTTGAGAAACTAGGTTACGAACCGGTTAGGCGATCAGGAAGTCACATCCGGTTGACACATCCAGGTCCACCAGCACATTCTGCCACTATTCCATTACACAAAACTCTAAAGGTCGGTACGATTAACAGTATCGTCTCCGCAGTTTCCCGTCATCTAAAAATATCGAAAGCGGATATTTTATCGGGCAAATAATCAATGGAAACTTCATTGGTTATCCGTAGAACAGCACGGCAGTGCGTCAATTTTTTCATTTAATATCAATAAGACGCACTGCCGTGCAGTTCTACGGACGCACTATTGGTTTTTCTTCTACTTAACTGCCGCTATCGCTTCTTCCGGAATCGTCTTGATATATTTATCCGCCATTAGGGCTGCCTGGGCGCCCTGCCCGCACGCGATCACAGCCTGCTTGAACGGCTCCCACCTGACATCGCCGATCGCGTACAATCCCGGAATATTTGTCTCGCATAAATGTGTCGCCACGATGTATTTCCAATCGTCCATCTCGACATCCAGATCGATGTACCCGGTATTTCCTGTAGCCCCGATATAAACAAACAATCCATCCACATCGAGTTTTGTGGTCTCATCGGTTTTTACATTCCGGACGATTAATCCCTCGACCTTCTGATCGCCAAGGACCTCCTCCACGACACTGTCCCACTGGAATTTTATTTTCGGATTGTCAAACGCCAGTTTCGCGTGGTTCGGACGTGCGCGAAGTTCATCGCGACGGTGGATAATTGTCACAGAGCTCGCGAATTTCGTGAGGTAATCCGCTTCCTCGACCGCCGCGTCCCCACCGCCAACCACGGCAACATCTTTCCCCTTATAAAAACCCGCATCGCAGACCGCGCATGTCGAAATTCCCTTCCCGAGTTTATCCTTCGCGCCTTTGGCCTTGAGGGGTCTTGGATTACTGCCCGACGCGATGATTACTGACTTGGCGTGATAAGTGCCGCCATCGCAAACGATCTCAAACAACGGACCACCATCGAGGAATTTCAGAGATATGACATTGTCCATCTCGAATTTCACATCATGCTCGTTCATCTGCTTCTCGATTTTCTGCGCGAGTTCGAGTCCGCTTATGCCGCCTGGGAATCCGGGGAAGTTATCGAACTCGGATGACAGAAGCACCGCCCCACCGAGTGCGCCTTTGTCGAGGATCATGGTTTTGAGCAGTCCACGTCCGGCGTAGATCGCGGCAGTCATCCCGCCGGGCCCGCCTCCGATAATCGCGATATCATAAAGGTTAATTTCCTTGTTCATATTATCGAATTCCTTGAATTTCTAAGTCGTTTCTTAGTCCTTTTAAGTGATAGATAATTCCTTCAGCCCGGCGATTATACACCCTTGAGGGGTATTTTTACATATCGAAGGTTCGTATAAATTCGGTTATCAGTTTCCCAAGCCTCTCCACACCTGTCTCCGCCGATTTTACAACTTCCTCGTGACTGAGGGATGTCGATTTACCATGCACATTCGCGATGGCGCTCAGGGCAAACGCGTTCATCCCCAATTCCTGCGCGCGGATAAGTTCGGGGACTGTGCTCATTCCGACAACCTGGCATCCAAGTTTTAAAAGCCAGTCAACCTCCGCGGCGGTTTCGTAGGTTGGTCCCGGTACCCCGACATAATTTCCGGATTTGATATTTATTCCAGGGCTGGATCCTGCTTTCAATAATTTTTCCTTAATTACCGGCGATGTTTCCCTGAATTGCCCGCCATCGACCTGGCGATCCGTTCCTGGAATCGGAATGAAACATTTGAATTTGTCGATAGCCAGAAGATCTCCCACGTTGAGTGATTTATCCAGCCCTCCAGCCGCATTTATGCAGATGAGATTTTCCGCGCCAAGCTCACGCGAAAGATCGATGTAGTAACCGATC
>DAOVJF010000256.1 GCA_030673355.1 Planctomycetota bacterium
AATCCTTGGAACCATGATGTTTCCTTCGAACCACTGCAGCGCCATGTAGAACGCGAAGATAATAAATGCCCTCAACCAGTTTAATTCAACGCCCTGGAGGATCATGTGTTCGCTTGGAATGAAGTAGCTGACTAAAAGGGCGGGGATGAGAGCGATTATCGGACCGATGATCGGGATAACCTCGGTAATCCCGGCAAGCACGCCAAGCAATAGCCAGTGCTTTATTCCGAAAAGCCAGAGGAAAAATGAGGTTATGACGAACATAAGGAAACTCAACTTAAGCTGCCCCCTGAGGTAATGGTTCAGCATCTTGGCGAGGCGGTTCAGCAGGTTTTGAATTTCACTCGCGGTACGTTTTGGAGCGAAATTCATCAGGCTTGAATGTATGCGCCGGGCGTCTAAGAGCAGGTAAAAAACGATAATGGGCACCGAGAACATTACGACTATCGAACCGACCGCTCCAGAAATTCCGGTCGCGATGCGCTTGCCGAGTTCGATCAGCCATCGCTGGATGTTTGGAATAATGCTGCCGATGTAATCCTGGATATCCTCCGTGGTAACGCCATATTCGGAGAGCCGGTCCTGTAAAGCCGCAAGTTTTGGGGTAAGGTCCGCAACCCAGGCGTTCGACCATTCGGGCAGTTGCACGATGATCGCGTTGCCCTGGGATACGATTGTCGGTACGATCGCGGCGATGATCCCGAAAAGGATTGCGCCAAAAACAACAAATGTTAACAGGATCGCCCAGACCCTCGGTACACGTCGCCGGGCGAGCCACTCAACAATGGGGAAGAGGAGAAACGCTATGAGAAAACTGAAGAGGAAAATTCCGAAAACAGACGCGATCCTGATTATGAACAGGATTAATCCCAGAAGAACTCCGAGGGTAACAAGGTTCGTGATATTGAGAATGCTCTTGCTCTGGGTATCGGCCATCATTCGCATGATCGGCCTTTCATCCCGGGATTTCGGGTTTTTTGAACCTGGATCGCGATTTGAATCGGTCGGTGTCATCGTCGTTTCCGCTGCCGGTACTGGCGGACAATTCTAACATAAGAGCGGAAAATATACTTATTTTTTTACATTTGTGTGGTGGAGAACCACCTCGAAACTCGCTTCGCTCGCATCGAAGCGCCACCTGCCGGGCAAACGTTTTACAATCATTTTCGAACCCAGAACTCCAAATGACAGTCAAAATAGATGGACCTGGTGGCGAATGGCAATTTGTCCTGGAATACACTCGAGAAATTATTTCTCTACACTGGATGTGCCCGATTGGGTAATCAGAATCCCGACGATTAAAAAATTTTTCAGTAATCCGGTTTTCAGGAGAAGAATCTCTCTTAGCCACCCGTTTGCGATCATCACAAACAAGATAGCATTCTTTATGGGCGTGGGGATCGGGTACTTATTACCGCTCGTGCCCGACCTTGATACATCTTCCGAGATAGAAATCCTCATAAATATTAATAAATATGCTGCCGTAATTATGGTTATTAGATTACTTGGCCCTGTACTCATGTACAGCGCCAGGGGTATCGGGGAGATTTTATCCACAGACAAAAAAGACCCGATACTGACCACTCCGATCCGGAATGCTGACCTTTTTTATGGAATCTGTTACGGTAATCTCGCCAGGGGATGTAAGGTAATAGGTGTTGTTTTTACCTTTTGTATCGGAACCATAGTCACTTATGTTGCGATCGCAGTGACGTCGGGTTTGCTTCAGATATTCCATGCGGGTCCATGGCTCGAATCTTTTTACAACGGGCTTGGGATCTTAGCGATAACCATATGGTTTTTCCTGTTTGCGGTCTTAACTTTGTTGTTATTCACCTATTCGGCAGCGTATTTCGCAACATTTTTTGACTTCAGCTTATCGATTCTCCTTTCCATCGTTTTTTCAACAATGACCCTTGTATTTGGGAGATTTTACGTCGTTGCTCCATGGCTTGGGGGAAATATCCAGATTGTAAATGAAATGGGTTTCGTTTTTACCAAATTGGTAGGTTACATGGTCATACTTGGAATAGTCACTGTTGTGGTTTATGGGACAGGCAGAGCCGGCCTGGTAATGTTCTCCCGAGCAAGATGTCCAGGGAAATACAACCCCAAATGCCGCGGAGAGCCTGTAGCCCGGGAAACCTTCGGTTAGATATTGAAAAGATGCAGGATTAAAAAATGGGTTCCCGGGCTACTTGCTCTAAGATAATTTCCCCAATTCCAGGATTCACCATAAGATCAAGCACCTCGAAACTCGCTGCACTCGCGTCGAGGCGCCACCTGCCCTGACTCAGCATATTTAAGTTTCATTACTGCGGATGCAGTAAAATCTCGTCTCTCAGTTCCCTTAACCGGTCGAATACCCAGGCAACCTCATCGGGAACAGGCGGATCATCTGTAAATTCAGTGGAAATTAAATTACTTACATTGATTCCCCTGGACTTACTGTTATATGCTGACAATATGAAATATTCATCTGATTCAGGTTGGATATATCGATCTGGGTCTGCTCCTTCAAATTCCGAATAGTCAAAAAAGAATTCACTATTTTCCCTGATATAAACCAGGATGTCCTCAAACTCCTGAATGGATGGAAAATCATAATGATATCTTTCGCGTGAACATACGAAGGTATCTGCACTTGCGGTTACTTCGTAGCCTTCATCTCCTTTATCCAGAAAGAAGAGGCTGATGCTCATTGGACAGGTTGGATCATCGTTGTAAAATGTGCGGAAACTTAACGACCAGTTGTAATTAAAGATATCATTAAGGAGTTCAAATGGCATGGGTTCGAACCTATTAAACTGCGGATGCACTAAAACCTCGTCTCTCAGTTCCCTTAACCGGTCGAATACCCAGGCTATTTCATCAGAAACAGGTGGATCATCAGGGTATTCTATAACTATAACGTATTCATAGCCTGCTACATTAGTGTCACTGTTTCCTGCGCTTAAAGCGAACCCTTCTTCGCTTGTTGGGATTTTGCACCATCCGGGTTCAGCGTCGATAAATTCTGAATAGTCAAAGAAAAGTTCTCCTTGATCCTCAATGTAATCCAGGATATCCAGGAAAGGCTGAATGGAAGGAAAATCATATTGGTAAGATTGCCATGGAGCGGTCATATCACTACCGCCGGCCACCAGTTCCCGCTCCTCCCCCCAATACCAAAGTTTGAAATTGGCTTGCATGGGCTGAGGTGGTTGATTATCATTGAAAGTATGGAAGGTTATCACCCAATCATATGCATCAGTATCATCCAGGATTTCAAGAGGCATAGGTTTTTTGGGAAGTGGAATAAATGGGGGATCTCCCTTACCTCTCGCTCCAAGATTTGCATTGTAGATAACAATTACAAGAATGATTATTGTGACTGGAATTAAAACTATGAGGAATTTTCTCATCGCAACCTCCCTGATTCGCCGGGTGTTAAGACCCCATAACCTGTATGTAGGGTTCATATATCCTACAACGGATACCGCCTCGGAAACACCGGGAAATTTCGCGAGAGCATTGCTTTTAAACCGATCATGGCATCCGGGTGTTTGAAGGTTTCGACGAGGTGTTGGTTTAATTCGTACGCTGCGGATTCCTCAAGGTCGACACCCTTCAAATAATCATCGAAGCCCTTGCTGATGAGCCAGTTCGATACCCACACCGCGTTCGGGGAGTTGGACGCGGCGCGGTTCGCGATACGTATCACCTGCTCGCGCCATGGCGACGTGTGGAACATCGTAGCCTCCCTCCTGCCGTACGAGTAGAGGGCGGGGATAACGTCCTGCTTTAAAAAGAGCTGCTTCATGTAGTGAATTTCGTCCCTGTCGTCCTGTGTTAATCGAAGCGGGATTTCCTCGATTTTCAGCGCGTCGATCTGTTCGCGCGTGAGAACCTTGCCATTATTTTCAGCGATCGCTTTGCACAGTGTGAGCGCGACCTCATCACGCTTGTTCGACTGCACGACGAGATCGGCAAGTCCGAAATGACGAAGCAGCCGAGGCGATGATGTCGCTGTCCCCCCGGCAAGTGTGTAGTAGCGAGCCATAGCGAGTGCGAGTTCGGCGTCGCCGGTTTTTCGGTGGATGATCCTCGACAGCATCAGTGTGCCGCGAAGTCCGGGGTGAATTCCGAGACGGGTTTACGGAAGCGCGTATGTCGTGCGGTTTGTCGCGACAACGATCGTATCCGGGTCCCACGCGAACGCCATCGCCGTTTCGACCCCGCCGCCGAACGCCTGACCGTCGACAATCGCGATTTTCGGCTTGCCCGATCCGGTCATCTTGTGGAACATGACCTCCTGCCATCGCTCGGTGCCTTTTTTGATCGCTTCGAAATTCCCCGCCTCCATATTTTCGACAAATTTCGGGACGTTCGCGCCGGCTATGAAAGTCTTTATCGGAGCTGTATCGAAAACGATTGTTGAAACATTTTCATCCGCGTTTGCTTTTTCGAATGCCGCTTCGAGACGGTCGAACACCTCGTCATCGAGAGCGTTTGCTGTCGTCGGAGAGTTCAACGTGATCCATGCGAGTTTCGCGTCCGGACATGTTTCATATTCGACCGGATTCGGATCCATGTCGAGATTCGTCCCGGCGTCGGCGAGTGCTTTGAGGTTTTTGGGGATCGGGAAATGATAGCCTTGTTTCCCGGCGAGCGCCGCGCGTTGTTCGACCATTCGCCATGCTTCTTTGATACCGACATCGTTGAAGAACGAAAATGGTCCCTGCCTCCAGAGGAACGCGTTTTTAGCTAGTATCTCGAAATCTTCGGGAGTGATTACTAGAGCGTCGACGATCTCAAACGCGGTCGCGAATGCCACAGCCAGGAACCGCTCTTTTAATTTCGTGACAGTTTCCTTCTTACCCGTTCCCTTGCCGGGGCCATCGGCGGGAAGCCATCGTACGCTCGATGGATCATCGGCTTTCATTTGCTTTTCGACAAGTGC
>DAOVJF010000255.1 GCA_030673355.1 Planctomycetota bacterium
AGGCGCACGCGCTGCCAGTGCTTGCTTCGATCCCCGCCATGTCGAGCACGTACACAAGCATTTCTCCCTCGCAACCCGGAAGCAGGACATTCAATGTAGCGGGGATACAATGCTCGAGCGAACCGTTAATTTCCGCGTCCGGAGCGACATCCTTTATGCAATCAAACAGCCGTTCCCGGAAACCCTTCATACGTTCCATCAATTCCGGTAATTCCTCAGAGGCTTCTTCAAGGGCGGCTGCCATACCGACCACACCCGCGACATTCACAGTTCCCGCCCTGAAACCGAACTCATGCGAAGTCGGGATAAGGCTTTTCAGGTGAGTGCCCTGCCTGACATACATGAATCCGACGCCCTTGGGTCCGCCGAATTTATGTGCGGATGCCATGGCAAGATCAATTCCCAAAGCCCTAAGGTCAGTTGGAGTTTTACCGAACGACTGCACACAATCGGACTGTACGATGATGTCTCTTCCTTTGCACATCTCGACAACTTTCTCGATCGGCTGGATTGTCCCGGTTTCGTTATTCACTCTCATAATACTGACGAGCACGGTGTCGTCGCGAATTTTGCTCTCGAAATCATCCAGCTTGATTAACCCGTCGCTATGGACATTCACGATCTGTACTTCGGCGTCCATTTCATCGTGGAGGAAATCGAGGACACCAATGGTAGCGGCGTGCTCGATAGCCGATATCAGGATATGCTGTCCCCGGTGACGGTTTCCCGCATATGCCCCTGCCAGGGAAAGCGCGATCGATTCCGATCCCCCGCTCGTGAAAATAATTTCGTTCGATTGAACTCCAAGCAGTCCGGCGATTAAGTCCCTTGCCGCGTCGACCGCGTGCTTAGCTTCCCGACCGATCGAATAAGCGCTTGCGGCGTTCCCGAATTTATGTTTAAGGAACGGTTTCATCGCCTTGTACGCGCATTTACGGAGTGGCGATGTGGCGCCGTGATCGAAATATTGAGCTTTGGATGTCATATTGTGTTCCACGCTTAAAAAAAATGCCCGAATCCGGGCAGTCAAACAGTTGTTTTCATCTCTTACCTGTATCAGTCACCAAGATGCTCATCGAATTTTTTCTTCAGAGTAGCTTTGGGGGCGACACCAACTACGGTATCCTTAACCTCTCCGTCCTTGATGAGGAGAAGGGTTGGGATGCTCATGACATTGTAGCGGCTGGCGATATCGGGGTTCTCGTCGGTGTTGATCTTGCAGAATGAGATTGTGCCACCGTACTCGTTATCGAGCTCCTCGATAATCGGTGAGATCATGTGACAGGGTCCACACCATGGCGCCCAGAAATCGATGACAACTGGTTTTGCTTTCGACGCTTCGATTACATCTGATTCAAAGTCGGCTGAAGCCAGTTCCTTAACGGCCATATTAGCCTCCTGGATTTTTATAAGTTCCGGAGAATGGAATCCGGATGAGAATTAATACCATAAAGGGTAGGAAATTTCAAAGTAAAGCCCGACTGATCGATCCTGTGTTTGGACTCTGTCCAAGCAAAGGTGGGGTCCTGACCGACTCATTCGCCGGGGCATTCAGCCTCACGCGAATCAGGATTCCGCCTGACCTTTTTAAGGGCCGTTTAACAGCAGCGGCCTTCGACACATCGCGCGTTAACAGGTCCCCAAGAGTAAGATGTTAGAGTCAAACTCGTGTTGGACCGCACAGCCGGGCCATTGAAATGTTATCATGCAAACAGGCCCTTAGCAACGTCGGATGGTTAAATCGAACGGCGTGGGGAAGCCTAACCACGCCTTAATTTTGCTTTTTAGCCAGCCTTGAATTAGAATGTAGCTCTGGATGGCCTGGTAAACCCGGAAACCATCACGGTTTGCTGATGACTTAACAGTACGCTTAAATTGATATTAAGCTATCAAAACGATAAAAATGGGGGTGTATATGGACAAATTAATCTATCTCGACAACGCGGCTACCAGTTTCCCGAAACCGGATATTGTGCACGATGCAGTCCGCGATTTCTACAGCACGACCGGTGTCAATCCCGGGCGGACCGGTTGTGACCTGGCAATTAAAGCCGAGGAAATGATTCATGGTACGCGAAGGGCGTTCTCCGAATTATTTAACAGGAGTTTGATCGAAGCGGGGAGGATCAAGGACCCGAATCGCCTTGTTTTTACCCTGAACGCTACGATGAGCCTTAACATTGTAATCAATGGTACGGTCAAGCCTGACGACCATATCGTCACAACAATGGTTGAGCATAACTCGGTTATCCGTCCGGTGAATCACAAGGTCAAAGAAGGTTCGGAAGCGACATTCGTTAAGCCTGATGATGAAGGTTATGTCGATCCGGAGGATATCCGTAAAGCTATAAGAAAGAATACGGTACTGGTGATAGTGAATCACGGATCGAACGTTACGGGTGTTGTCCAGGATCTGAAGGCCATCGGTGCCGTTTGCAAAGAGGAGGGAGTGCAGTTTGCGGTGGATGCGGCTCAAACAGCAGGGGTCCTGCCAATCGACATGGCAGAGTGTAACATTAACTTCCTATGCTTTACGGGTCACAAGGCGTTATACGGTCCCACCGGCACTGGTGGAATCTGCGTTTCGGACGATGCTGAAATCACCGGCACAGTCTACGGCGGAACCGGAGTACGCAGCGCGGTTCCATACCATCTCGAAGAATATCCCTACAGGCTGGAAGCCGGGACACTGAACCTGGCAGGCATTGCCGGATTACAAGCTGGTCTTAAGTGGGTCCAGGACAAGGGGATCGATAACATATATGCCCACGAAATGGAGTTATTCGAGATGCTCCAGGCAGGTTTCTCGGAAATCCAGGGAATCAAATTCTGGGGAACCAGGAAACTTGAGAACCGCGTAGCTACAATGTCGATTACTGTGGCAAACTACGATGCGCAGGATGTCGGGACGATACTCGATGTTGGATACGGTATCCAGACACGCACCGGTCTGCATTGCGCTCCTCTGATTCATGAGTATCACGGTTCGGCTCCCAGGGGTACGGTTCGTTTTTCAATTGGCCCTTTAAATACTAAGGAACACATTGAAACCGCGATTCGAGCGGTTGCTGAAATCTCCGCCGATCGTCCGGCACTCGTCAGCGGGATCGAGCAATCATGATTTAACGGGAGAATTTGATTTGATAGTCAATAATACTCCGATTGAATTAGATAACGACGGATTCATGCTTGATCCTGAACTCTGGAACGATGAGGTCGCGCGTGCGATCGCGAGTGACGAAGGCATTGATGAAATGACCGAGGATCACTGGAAAATCGTCAACTTCATCAGGGATTACTGGAAAGTGCATGATCTTGCCCCGGCGGTAAGGTTGATATGTAAAAAACTTGACGTTGGTGTCCGTCAAATATACAAGCTGTACACCTCCGGTCCCGCACGCGGAGCCTGTCGGGTCGCGGGTTTACCAAAGCCTGATGGGTGCGTGTAGCGACTTGTTTACTTCAGAAAGGATAATTCTACTGGTAAGTATCGCATGGGCGGTAATTGGCCTTCTCGTCCAATGGATCCTCGCACGTGGAGGTGGACGTAAGGATTACAGCGTTAGGGCTGGGAATCCTGTCCTTGGGATCATCTACAACTTTACCTGGGCAATGACCCCCGCTCACAAGGAAACCATCCGCCTTCATCCAGTGAAATTCATCATCGGTATCCTGATGCATGTCGGCATCTTTCTCGCTATTCTCAAAGTCCTCCTCCTGCTTATCAACCCGTCCGGTGTCCCATCCATGCCGGTTACTGTAAGCGTGATCCTGGGAGTTGCTTTGCTGTGCGGGCTTTACTTGTTTCTGAGGCGGTGTTACTCACCGGACTTACGCCTGATGAGCAGTCCCGATGATTACATTTCTATTATGTTATCACTGGGTCTGCTCCTGGCGACGATACTGCATGGAATAGAGTTAATTTCCAACGGTGCGTTATTGATTTACGCATCGATCCTGTTTTTCTACCTGCCGCTTGGAAAACTCAGCCATGCGTTATTTTTCTTCATCGCGAGAGCGGAATACGGTGCCCGTCTGGGTTACCGGGGAACCTATCCGGTGAAGCACGGTGCAAAGGAGTAATCGGATGCAGGAGCACCAATACAATACTCCAGGGCAAACCGTAAAAAAAGCCAGTGAAGCGCTCAGAAAAGCTATTCACGGGCTTGGGGCATACCACATGAATTCCTGTGTCAAGTGTGGTTTATGCGCTGAAACCTGTCACATTTACAAAACAGATCCCGTACCGGAAAATCATCCGGGAGCCAAGGCAGCAAAGGTAATAAATCACTACCGCCGTTATCACACTATCCTCGGGAGACTGGCGCCTTTCCTTGTCGGTGCAAAGGATATTACTCCTGAAGCACTGGACGACCTTGTCGAGACAGTCTATGGAAGGTGCACCGCTTGCGGGCGTTGCGGGATTAACTGCTCCATTGGCGCTGATATAGGCTCAGTAATGCGAATCGGGCGAAATATTCTGGCGGCTGTAGATAAGGTCCCGCAGAATCTTCAAGCTGTAGTGGATAACCAGTTAAACACCGGCAACCAGATGGCTATAACCAATGAAGAGCTTAAATCGACAGCGGAATGGCTTTCAGAGGACCTGCAGCTTGAAATGGGAACAGACGATGTCAGGATTCCGGTCGATGAGGCAGGTAAGAGGGTTGTCTACCTGGTAAATCCCAGGGAAGTGAAGTTTTTCCCGCTGTCATTATCAGCAGCGGCAGGTATCTTCCATGCGGCCGGAGAGAGCTGGACAATATCGAGCAGGTTCTACGATGTGACCAATTACGGTTTGTATTCCGGCGACGACGAAGATGCCGCTGAAATAACGAGGCAAGCTATAGATGAAGCCGAACGGTTAGGCGCGCAGGAGATAATACTCTCCGAGTGCGGGCACGGGTTCAGGTCATTCAGGTGGGAAGGGCCCAACTGGATGGGCGGGGAGGATTCCCT
>DAOVJF010000575.1 GCA_030673355.1 Planctomycetota bacterium
CGATCCCGATCCTGTCATAAATATGATTTCCGCGGTCGCGGATATGCCTACCGGTAACCTGGTGACATCGAATACTGAGAAGCAAAGCACCTTTGGAGTTATGAACGCAATAGTGGGTACGGAAGTTGTGCTCTATGACGGACAGATGAATGAACTCGCTCATATAATTGTCGGCAATAACGGGTCGACCTTCCAGACTACTTACGTCAGGAAACCCGATTCCGACAATATTTACGAGGTTCCGATAGCCCTGTCAATGACCTTTAATATACCGATGACCAATCTTCGCGACAGAAGTATTTTCAAGTCGGCACCAGAGACAATAACCATGGTTTCGGTAAACGATATCAAGGGAGAGGGCGCATTGACCTTGAATCTCGAACGTGCGGATGGTACGTGGGTCGGTACGGACTTTAGCGGTGCCGAGCTTCCAATTAATATTGAAAAAATCGACATTCTCCTGGAAGCGCTCGGCAATCTCAGCGCGAATTCGTTCGTGGACATGGAACGACCACCCCTCGCATATGATGAACCTGAGACCGACGATCCGTACGGGGTTCTGAATCCCGGCAGAATTATTGAATTCACAACCGCCGACTACAGAACCTACACCCTGATAATTGGAGATGAGGATGGATCGACACATTATGCAACCGTCGATGATTATCCCGATGACGTATTCAGGATTTCATTGAGTGTGTTGAATAAAATATCTCCATTACCCGAAAGCCTGGATCCGGAATATGTTGAGCCGGAATCGACCGCACCGACTTCTATGGATCTTTCCGGAAGTGATCCGGCGCAGGGCGAGGCTATGGAAATCCCGCCGGAGGTACTGGAAGAACTGGGATTGTGAGTAAATAGAGAGAACGGGTAAGGCATTAAATCTTTTGAATTTACAACCGGGGAAAACCACCCTGGTTTTTTTGTATTAGACCAATCCTGATAATTAAATATTGATTCGAGATCGGGGACACCTCTTTTCGCCCGTCGAAAAGCAGGTGTCCTCCTAAATTCCAATCAATTTTTGTTTAACAGGATTGGACTTAAATTAAAAAAAGACATTAACGGGCAATATTTACCATTTAAAATACAGAATTAGTTGGAATTTAATTAATAATTTGTCAATATTAATAATGGTTGGGGCAATATTCAGAGTCTCGCAATCTCATCGGCTGTTACTAATCCCAGGTGGTGCATCCGTTCTTCAAGAAGCTTAGTTGCATAGATACTACTATTCTCCGTCAGTTGTATCATCGTTTTCTGTGCGATCGAACGTGACGGGTCGGTATTTCCACTACCCTTTAATTTATTCCGGCTCGTGGATTTAAAAACCTCGGCTCCAAGTTTACTCATCACTTCGTTAACCGGAATGCCCTCCCCGACCGCACCGCGTATGAATACCGCGTTTTCAAGCCTCAGCGCATGCGGGAACCTGTCGAGCCAGGGATCCCCGGAACGCTGATCGTCGGTCGCGTCATCGATCAACTCACGGTATTTGAGCGCGCGAGCCTGACCGATAATATAGGACAGGTTCTCACGACCCGGTTCCCGTGAGTGGATCACGAAAAAGATATTATCTCCCGATCTGACACCGGTCGGACGGCGGCCATCCGGGAACCGGATCAATTTATATGCGTTTCTCTGTAAAGCCCAGATTCTTACGGGGATAAACGGGTTGACCCGGTCATCGGATGTGCCGTGGAAAGTCCACCATGACGCCTGCCCGCGCCTGGCCTTTCTTTTCTTCGGACCCCGGCGTTTATCAAATAATGTAAG
>DAOVJF010000362.1 GCA_030673355.1 Planctomycetota bacterium
AAACAACCGGGTGGCTTTCAACCAGGCATACTTCTCGACGTATTACCAGAAATCTAAAATGCTGGTGGCCGGGGAGAGTACCGGCCACCAGGAAGGAGAGAGCAGAGGGAGAAAACAAGTATGGATCGTTTAATATATTTGTTCTGATCCATATTAGTCCGAGAAAACCTGTACCCAGTAAAACCCGGGCGCGTACGGATCGCCTGGCGGAGTCTGTGCTATTCCAAGCCCGACATGCCCGAAAGAGTTGTTGAGAATATTTGCTTGGTGACCGGCTGAATTCATCCATGCGATTTCAACTTCTGATGGTGAATCCTGACCGACCGCGATATTCTCGCCGGCTGTGTAGTAGTCGTAACCGAAGTAAGTCATTCTTTTCCAGGGTGTCCAGCCATCGAGGTTGATATGATTGAAATACACCTTCTCAGCCATATCCTGGGCATGGTACTGTGCGACTGTATTTAAAATCTCATCCATCGCAACAGGCCCGAGACCGTTATTCGCCCTGTCCGCATTCAGTAAGCTCAACATCTGGTTACGGAAAGTAGTGTAATCGGGGAAAACCACCGCACGGTAATAATTGCTCGTAACTCCCTGCTGATGACTAGCTGAGTGTGCATCCACCTTGAAAGTGTAGTTGCCTGGAATGGCAAGATAGTTTGTCAGGGTCGCTTCCCAGCGTCCGTTCGATGGAAGAAGCCATGTGCCCGCCGATCCAAGTTCATCGGTATGAAGGAACACGCCGCCGATATCATTTTGAAGGTCGAGGATATCGAAACTGACATATGCCGTGCCGCCGCCGGGAAGAAGCTGCCCGTACTGGCGAAACTCACCGATATAACTTACGTCGCCCGGATTCTCCGGTAGCGCGACAGAGATAACCACCGAGAAATTAACCGGACTCATACCCGGGGTGGTTTTCATATCGAAAGAAACTGTATGATGTTCATAGCCGCCAAATAAATGGCCCGGCTTGTTACGCGCAAACAGCCTGAACGCTGTCGGGGAAACATAACCCGCTGTTTCAAAAAGGTTTGTGTAGCCATCGGCATTTAAAACCGCCAGGTCTACACCTTCCTGGTAAACTATCATCGATCGAACTTCATAAACATCAAATATAGTTGGATTCCGGACTGTAACATCAAACGAGCCGGTTCCAAGCGTGGGATCCATGGCGGTCAGGGAAACAATAAGGCAGTCATAACAGAAAGGAGGGGTGAGGAAAAATGTAATCCTTCCGTGAATGGCGGCAACATTTGCAGACCTGGAATCGACCGCCACCTCTCCAGTTGCCGGATTCCAGGTTACGTCCACTTTACCAAGGATATCAATAGTATCGAATTCGGAGATTCCTTCGGATGTATCCGTGAAAACCGGCTGGCCGGTTAAAGTTGAATCGATGCCGGTGACCGGCTCTGAGACAGTAATCGAATCGCCCGATGTGGTACATGCCGCAAAGGTAACAAGAATTGTGAATAGAACTGTTATTAAACGTATCATGGTCAAATCTCTCTAAAAACAACCGTTTGCGTATTTACCGGCGACATCCGTGCCATATTAGCATTATATAGCAGATAATATTACTATAACGGCAATTGCGATATAATTATCGTTATAAATAACGCAATAGCGCAACCTTTGGCGATATAAAACATGCGCTGGATTAAAATGGACTGATTTAACGTAAAGGCCCGGGATGTTAAGGGATGCCCATAATGTCCGGGTAAGCCGGAATGTCCCTGAGCTTTGGCGGCCGGATTCCGGTTAATCTCCAGTGATTATTTCAGGCTCAGCATATATATAGTCGAAGGAATAACCTGAGCCGCATGGAGGTAGATATCCCCCTTCCGCTCCTGGCAAATTGAATTTCAGGGATTTGAACATATTGCATTATAATAAAATCTATTTAAGCCGATCGGTTATTTTTAGATGAAAAGGCCGCACCTGAGGTTTCAAAGTTGAGAGCGTTGACAGACGGTATTATCTCCGGTATAGTTTCTCAATCGGACCTGCCGATTGCAGGTTGCGTATTATTGATTGGAATTTCTTTATCTCATACTAAATGTTTTAAGAGGCAGAATTATTATCATGACAAAGCCAAACCGCACACGATCTGTATGGATGAGCCTTACAATTCTGGCCATTATTGTACTGGGCGTTTCAAACCTTCTGGCACGACCAGCCACCAGAATCGATCCTCTATATGTCGATGCAGTTACAGCGATCGACGAGACGATGCAGATGGTGGTCTCCAACGATTCATATTTCCAGGCAAACAGCCTATGTGCTTCCTGCCATATGGAAATCTATGCAGACTGGTCGGAGTCCATGCATGCTAAGGCATGGCGCGACCCGGTCTTCCAGGCCATGTACACCGATTATCAACGGTATTTAATGGGTGATGAGTACTACATTGAGAACGACGAGGTTCTCGAGCTGGAAACTGAAGAAGACCTTCATGGGCGAGAGCTTCGACGGAGACGCTGGGAGATCGCTCACAGCGCTTCGGAAGATATCGCGAATCTGGAGGTCCCGGTATTCAGGATCGAAGACATAGAGGGTGAGATATCGGTCCAGACTCACGGTGACGGCCTGATGGCTGATGGCATTTACAACGGAAAAATCAATATCAACTGCATGAGGTGCCATGCTCCCGGGGCGGATTTCATGATGGACGAAAGCCTGTTCCTTGAGAACAACATCGACGGTGTTTTCTGCGACTACTGTCACACCATCGTTGATTACACTGAAACCGAAGGGTATGTACTCTTCTGGGGACACATCAAGCAGGGTCCAAGAATGTTCGCGACCACCTCATCACACGCTATTGAATACAACTCCCTGTACCAGGACAGCCGTTACTGCAGGGGCTGCCACCAGTACGAAAATCCATTAGGATTTAATGTGTACAACACATACGATGAATGGTTCGACAGCGCGTACAACAATCCCGCAACAAGGGTACATTGCCAGGAATGCCATATGGCTCCTCTCCCTGGTCGATCCAGCCTTCGCGGCGACTGGAGACCGGATATTCGAGGCCATGAAATCGGCGGTGGACATAATTATGATTTCATGGTCGAGACCGCCACTGTTGATTTCACGACCGATATCCAGGGTGACGAGATTTATATTGATGTGGACGTCACCAACGCGATGGCTGGCCACAATTACCCGACTTCCAACGGTATGCGCCAGTTGATTCTCGTTGTTCGCCTGAAGGGTTCATCGAACGAAACACTGTGGGAAGGCACCAGAACCTACGAGCGTGTGGTTGGCGATGAGTTCGGCAACCGGACATTCGAAGTACACCGCGCGTCACAGGTCCTTAGCGACACAAGCCTCCTGCCGGGTGAAATCCGGACAGAAAGTTTCGTGACCATTCTGCCCGACACCGATGACAGCCTCTATATTACCGCCCAGTTGTATTACAGGCTTACACCGGAGATCAATGATATCGGAACGGAATACCAGCTTAGGCCGGTGCGGATCGATTTCGCTACAGAATTTATTCAGTAGTCTTTTTAAAATTTTGAAAATTACCCGAATCCCCTCACTAGGGGGATTTTTTTTATCCCAAAAACATGAGGGATTTTTATAGAAATAATTAATCATTTAAAGCCCTCGAAAAAACGACAAACCGTAGAACAGCACGGCAGTGCGTCTTCCATCTTAGTCCAATCCTGTTAAACAAAAATTGATTGGAATTTAGGGGGACACCTGCTTTTCGACGGGC
>DAOVJF010000508.1 GCA_030673355.1 Planctomycetota bacterium
CAACCATCATTGATTCCCGGTAACTCCTGAAAAATAAAAGTTGTTTACTTTTTACAACCCCACCGTCACAAGCGCAGTCGCGGACTGTCCCGACTTCCCGCATCCATTAATGACCTGTACAGCATATTCCCCAAGCGGCGCTCCGGTGAAGTCAACACTGCAGGTCATTTCGATACTTGTGATCACATTGACACTCCCGGCCTGAATATCGGTGCCTGTAATCGGACCTGTTCCGATGAAGAAAATTTCGGAGTTTAACCCGGTTCCGGTGAACCCGGTGCCGGATACTTTGACATCCGGGTAAGGCTGCTGAGTAGCATAGTCATCGATTTCGGGGGTGATGTAGTCAAGATCGATACCGGTAACAACCACGTCCGGACAGAATGGGTTGTCCACAATATTAAGGGGAATTCGGAAAGCCGCCGCGAGAGGCACATCGGGCGACGGAATACCGGGATTATCGTTCTTGTAATCAAAGTTTTCATATTCGGCGAATACCCAGCATTCCTGGCCCTGGGTACCGGTGAAACCCTGCGAAGGTATCTCGACATGATACCTGTAAGCATTGCCGATATTTCCGAGTAAATGGTTAGCCGCATTAAATTTTGGTACGAAACCGAAACTCAGCACGGTCGATTCAATGTATAGCCAGTCCGGCTGTTCCTGCCAGCAGTAAAGATCGATATCGAGAATTAGAATCCCACCGGAGCCTTCGCCCGGGTTATAATACAGGCTGTCGGTCTGGGTGATGTATGCGGCGGCCGCTTCGGTTATGTGGTAGGGGGTATAAGGCCCGGAACCCTGCTCTTCCCAGGCGAGTACGACAGCATACCCAAAGGATATTCCAACTCCATTCGGCGGGTAAACAAATTCGAGTTCCATCCTTCGGCCCAGTCCGTCCTGGAACAGGCCGTCGTTGTTAGATCCTGATGCAAGAAAATTAAACGCATTTCCGGTTGTAGTAAGTCCCATGGCATAGTATTTATATGGATTCAGGGAACCTGAGCCAGCAATGTCCTGGTATCCGCCGGGTGCCCATCCAAAAATCAATTCGGTTGGGAATTCCACAGGATTGAACCAACGGGTGTATCCATCGGGGTTTTTCATCGTAAGGTCCTTGCCCGATACACCGTACCTGAGTTCCGGGTCATACGATAGCCAGTCATCACCATGCCCTATAATTACCCCCCTGAGATCGTAGGCATTGTATTGGGGAATGCCGGCAAGCGGATGGGAGATTGCGAAATTGAGGTCAACACCCAGTACCGATGGATTGCTCTGGTCAAACGATACATTTGTAAAGGCTATCCCGAATAACGGCCATTCGACCATATTCAGGAACGGGACCAGGTTCAGCGTGTATTCCGCGGTACTGTTACGGACCACTTCGATTGATTCATTCTCCACATCGACGAAGCAGTCGTAATAAGCGCCGAGAAATGTGCCAGTTTGTGAGGCCTGGCCTGATGAGGATGTGACGACCGGGTTGATATCCGAGTCCGGTGCTGCCGGATTTCCAGCATTTCCGGAGCATCCGAGAAGGATCGCCAGGCAAAGAATGATAGCGGGAGCCGGAATTGTCCATCGATTCATAACTGAACCTCCAAGATTTTGAACTGAAGCCCGAAATAGACAGCCCTCAATATAACCATATAATAAGTTATGATCGCGTGTTTTGGCAAGGGCAAATATAAACGGATGTGTTTATTAGTTTAGATGAATTTATGGTATTTTTTATTTAGGAGAAATCCGACCGCAGGATGCAGTCGGCACTTAGGGGAAATCCTTACTTTAAACCATTTGAGGAAATTTTATATTGGACAAGAGTGGTTTTTTTTATTTTCTGAATCGTTCAAAGGCCAGTTATGACCCTAACTCATCCAGAAGGTATTCCACCGCATAGATCAACTGGTCGTCGATGCCGTCGCGGATATGGTTCAGATCGTTCAGCACACGTATGTCGGGCTGGACACCGTTATTTTCGAGATTAGTCCCATCGAGCGCGTACCAGCCTTCGATCGGCAGACGTATCCCCGACCGGCCGTCAATAAGCGTGTATGCCTCGGTTCCGATCACCGCTCCGACTGTCGCTTCGCCGATAATTGTTCCTAGCCCCAGGGAACGGAAACCGGAGGGGAATATTTCCGAATCCGAGGAGCTGCGTTCGTTGATTAACAGAACTGTCGGTTTTCCCCACCGATGCCCGGGTTGCTGCGATCGCTCCCCATCTCTTATCTCCGACCATCCGAACCTGGGCCTGGAAAGAATGTCGAGTAAATATTCATGGATATTTCCACCGGGGTTCCATCGTATGTCGATTATCAGGGCATCTCTCTGGTAATTATCAGCCATCAACTCGCGCGCGAATCTCTCGAGGCTCCCACCACTCATCCACCTGATGTGAACGTAGCCGACCCGTCCACCG
>DAOVJF010000323.1 GCA_030673355.1 Planctomycetota bacterium
CCTGCCCTCTTGAATGCCGCGTCGCGATGACGGATATAATACCCATAATCGAATACCTCATCGAATTTGTCCCCCAGACGTTCCTGCACCATCGGGTCTTTTCTGATCTCATCACGGAAATCGGTTCCCTCTTTAATCGCTGCATGAGCAGCCTTCTGGACGATCGGGTACGCGTCCTCTCTTTTCATCCCTGATTCGGCGAGCGCCAGAAGTACCCTCTGGCTGAATATCGCCCCCCTGGTCAATTCGAGATTACCCATCATCCGCTCGGGATTGACTTCAAGGCCCTTAAAAATATGAATCAGTTTATCGGTGAGATAATCAAGGATTATGCAGGAATCGGGGAAAATCACCCTTTCTGCCGATGAGTGGCTGATATCCCTTTCGTGCCACAAAGCCTGGTTTTCCAGAGCAACCTGTAAATTCCCCCTGACAACCCTGGCTAATCCGGAAATTCTCTCGCAGGTCATCGGGTTACGTTTATGCGGCATTGCGGATGAACCTTTCTGGCCTTTCCTGAACGGTTCCGCTGCTTCCCTGACCTCGGTTCTCTGGAGATGCCTGATCTCTGTCGCGATTTTATCAAATGTTCCCATAGTGATTGCGAGCGCGGCGATGAATTCAGCGTACCGGTCGCGCTGGATCACCTGGTTCGTCACCGATGTCGCTTTCAGATCGAGATACCCGAGTGCTTCCACCTCAAGTTCGGGGTCCAGAAATGCCCACGTTCCAACCACGCCGGATATCTTCCCTACCCTCATCGTTTCCCTCGCGCGTTCGATCCGCTCGATATCGCGTCCCAGTTCCTCGTACCAGATCAGGATTTTCAACCCGAATGAGGTCGTCTCCGCGTGGACCCCATGCGTGCGTCCCATACACAATTGATCTTTATATTTCAGGGCCTGTTTTCCAACCGCATCCCGAAGTTCCCTGAGTCCTTCCAGTATGACATCCGCCGCCTCGACCACCTGGAGCGAAAAAGAGGTGTCGAGAATATCCGACGATGTCAGGCCCATATGGATCCATCTGCTCGCAGGCCCGACTTTCTCGGATACCGCCTCTATAAGTGCGACAGTTTCATGTCGCGTAACTTTTTCGATTTCAAGTATCCGGTCAATCTCGAAATCCGCTTTTTCAAGGATCGTATCGAGGTCTTCCTTTGGAATTACCCCACGGCTTCCCCATGCCCTGCACACAGCAAGTTCGACATCGAGCTGTTTCCTGAAACGATATTCATCGCTCCAGATTTTTCCCATACGTTCGCGTGTGTATCTTTCTATCATATTATTCACCATGGTGCGCCGGCTTTCCAGCCGGCTTTCTTTTAATCATGCCGGCTGGAAAGCCGGCGCACCCAGGAAGGCGCATCAAGGTCGATCCACCCAATATTATTCACTTTTCCCCAGTACTTCCGCGACCATCCTGTGGATCATCCTGTACTCGGCCTCCGCTTCCCTGAAAAAAGTGCGCCCGATATTAAACGTCTCATCCGGCATGCCGCCGCGAACCGTAATCCCCCCTACCGGCTCGAGCGATAACACGCGCCCGACCTTCCAGAGGTACCCGGTCAATTCTTCCGCCCTGGCACACGCGCTTGGATTGAAAGCCAGGCAAATCTGCCGGTGAAGTTCGAGCACCTTTCCACCCTCCAGGGTCCGCATAAGGCTGACACCCTCCGGATGACGGCTTTTCAGCTTCTCATCGAGCACCCTCACCACCTGGAGGTCGGTACTCACCATTGGCGCGTTATCATTTTCCACTTTATCCGACCTGCTTGATCACATTCGCGATTTCGATCGCTGTCTCCGCCGCGAGGAATCCACGGTTGGAACCCTTGCCCCCGGCACGTTCGATAGCCTGCTCGAGTGTATCGGAGGTGATGGAGCCGAAAACGATGGGCACCCCTGTTTCGAGTGCGGACTGGGCGATACCCTTTATCAGTTCGTGCGCGATAAGTTCGTTATGGCTTGTCGCGCCGCGAATTATTGCTGCTACCGCGATTACAGCGTCGAATTTACCGCTCGATGCCGCGCGTTTTGCCGCAATCGACACCTCGAACGATCCGGGCACGAGGATGTGATGGATATCTTTGTCCCCTACCCCGTGACGTGTGAGTCCGTCGAGTGCGCCTTCGGCGAGTTTGTTCGTGATGAGATCGTTGAACCGGGACTGTATGATAGCTATTTTGAGTCCCTTTCCATCGAGTGTTCCTTCTATCTTTTTGACCATTTTGTTGGCCTCCGTAGTTTCAAATTCGTATTCTGGCGATCCAAGGTTTAAAAGCCTGTTCCATTTTTACCATACCCTCAATGAGTATATCCTGCACTTCAATCCAGCGATCAGGATCGTCAAGATACTCACCAATTTCATAAGTTCGGTTAATTGCTGATTTTTTACTTTCAGGTTTTAGTTCCCAGCTTAGATTCTCCCCAAACTCCTGAGTAATTTCATCACGATTTTTTTCCAAATCCTTAAAAACTCGTTTATTAAAATCCTTATCGGAATTTTTGATAACAATGGCAACTTTTACCCCGTCTTTTGTTAGGGCAAAGCCGTAGTTGATTCCCGATATCCCTGCTCCAGTGGTTACCCAGGATTTTTTATTTGGAGTCATACTCGAAAAAAGTTGTGTTTTACTTTTCAATCTCTCAAATAACTGAGTCCAAAATTCCAGGTAGATTTTTTCTCTCTTAGAGTATTCCTTAATTTTCGTCCCAACATTCTGCACCGCTTCACTGGGACCAACAATCTCAGTAAGCAGTGGAGCTGGTTCTGAATTCCCAATCCTGAACGCTTCAATTTTCAGCATGTAGAATGACGTGTCAGGTAATCCATTTAACAAATTCACAGCTTTAATATGTTCGGCACGGGGTTCTTCAACTATCCAGATTGCAGTTTTTGCGTCCCACATAGTGAGGTACGTAATTAACTTACCAAGATGATCGTGATTACTTTTTTCAAGCTGGTTTTCTATGACGACATAATTGCCAAAATCATCCTTGGCGACAATATCAACATTGAAGGACCCTGCAGCAGCCTCGATCTCTGTATTATCAAGATTTATACCTATCGCATCGCTGAGGATATCAATGTTGTCACCAAGCCACTTTGTGAAGTCATAAGCCTCATGCTTCCAGACTTCTCTCAGGGGCACTCTTTCAATTTTTCCTACCATTTTAACCTCCAGATTCTTCATTCACCCGAGTTTTTTATATTTTTTTCAAATACCTCTTACTTATTCCGACATCGGCACCTCTTACTTATTCCGACATCGGCACATGGCCCTCGATCTCTATTCCGTAGCCTCCCAGGCCAATCAGTTCCTTCGGGCGATCAGTTAGTACGCGCATGTTTCGAATACCCAGATCATTGATTATCTGCGCCCCTAGGCCATAATCGCGCTTCTCATGCTCAGAGGGAATTTCCTGGCATTGTTCAGTTTCATTCACATTTTCGGTCTGCACAGCCATTTCCTGTAGCTGCGAAATCATCCGCTGGCCTCGAAGCCTGGACCGGATATACACAAAAACACCGCTCCCGTTCTTAACAATCTTTCTCATCGCTGAGTCGATATAATCTACTCCGCCCGGACCCCGCAAGCTGAAAATATCGCAGAGTACATGGGAATGATGCACGCGGACCAGCGCGGGTTCGTCGCGGGCGATAATTTCCGAAAGATCGCCATACACAAGCGCGAGATGCTGTTCGTCCCGCACGACACTCTCATAACCGATCGACTTGAATGTCCCCCACCGTGTTTCAACCTCGGCCTCCGCGACCCGTTTAACGAGGCTTTCGGTAAGTAAACGGTACGCTATCAGGTCCTCTATTGTGTAGATTCGGACATCGCGCGTTTTTGCATAATCAATTAATTCAGGCAGACGGGCCATCGATCCGTCGGGATTTTTTATCTCGCAGAGGATACCAACCTTCTGGAATCCAGCGAGGTTCATAAGATCCACCACGGCTTCCGTATGTCCGGCACGCTCGAGCACCCCGCCTACCCTAGCGCGAAGCGGTCGGACATGCCCCGGTTTCAGAAAATCCTGGGGTTTTGAATCGGGGGAGCCGAGCAATCTGATCGTTTTCGCCTGGTCTTCGGCGCTGATGCCGGTCGTTGTGCCATCTGCGGCATCGACAGTGACGGGGACAGCAGTCCCGTGACGCTCGGTGTTCC
>DAOVJF010000303.1 GCA_030673355.1 Planctomycetota bacterium
ATTAGAAAAATTCGATAAAGAATGTAACCTCGATGATAAGAAAAAAGAGCAGCTAATAGGTAGTACAACCACATTCGCAGATTCTGAGTTCCTTCCGAAATGGCGCGACTTCATAACGGTTAAATTATCATGGAATATCTTCGCTTCCCTTAAAGGTGTTCGCTGGCTTGATTGGTGGTGGTTCAATACCCAAAGATGGTTCTTTACCGATTTCGAGGGAGTCCGGATCGACGACGCTGACACGGTCATGGCTGCCGACCTGAAACGATACGTAAATGACCAGCACTATCTGAATCGCTTTAAAACCAGACATCCAAGTGGTTACAAGTTGTGGAAATGGCTATCCGGCTGTGGGAATAATATTTATCTGATTCTTATCTGGGCATTTATACTCATCTGGGTATTTGCCGGGTTCTATGGCACTCTCCCATGGACTGTGCCGGAGTGGGCAATGGGAATTATCCCCGACTTCATGTTTGTCACGGAAAAACCCATCAACCCGGCTCCCTATGTCGATCATTATCCTTCGCTCTCCGAAGCTATGAAATGGTTCTTTGTATCGTTCGACATCTTCACGAACCTGGGTATCCGTAACACGCATCCGCAGAACAACATCGGTGTGATACTCGTGTTCGTGGAAACCGTTTTGGGTTTTTCTACACTGGGCGTGTTGATCGCGGTCGCGACTAACAAATGGGTACGAAGGTCGTGAAGGGTATTTAGTCGATACTGAAAAAGTGGTTATCAGGCTACGAACATGTGAAAGCCAGAGAGATAACAATCCCTCCCCTCCCACACATAAACTTCCAAAAGCGGCTATAATCAGGTAAAATTAATTTTTTCTCCCGAAATTCAGAGGGGGTGTTCATCCCGAAATTCAGGGAGGTGTAATGCCATGGCATATTTTGAAGGAATGCAGGAACGTTATGCGGTCATCGCCCTCGGAGGAAACGCGATTCTCCGAAAGGGCCAGACCGCCGAACCATCGACCCAGATGAAAAATCTGCGCGAAGCTGTGGATAACCTGTCCGCCGCGCTTAACCGCTATAAATCGTTCGCGATCACCCACGGAAACGGTCCACAGGTCGGTTTCGATCTGAGCCGTTCATGGGCGGGGTTCAAAAACGAACAAATTCCGGAGCTGGGCCTTGCCGATTGTGTAGCGAACACCCAGGGACGGATCGGCCACTGGCTGTTGAAGGAAATCAAGAATCATCCCGAGTTCAGGACTCATCCGGTCGCGAGCATCATGACGCATGTTTATGTTGAGAAAAATGAATTTACGGATGATGAATACACAAAATATGTCGGACGGTGGCTTCCGAATACGGAAGAGATGCGCGCCAAGTTCGATAAGCACGGGATCCACTATAAAGTACCCAGGGGGCAGGAAGACAAGATACGGAGGGTGGTGCCATCGCCCAATCCGTACAAGATTGAGGAATTCGAGACGGTTGCATCGTTGATGGAGAAAGGTGTGATCACCGTTTGTTGCGGTGGTGGAGGGATACCGGTGTATGATGCGTCGCGGGATGCGGACGACAATTCACTCGATGCCGAGCGATTTATGCAGAGCGAGGTGGTGATCGATAAGGATCGGGCGAGCGCGGTGCTGGCATCGAATATTCTTGATCACATGGAAGGCGCCGATGTCGAACTTGTCATCCTGATGGAAACGCGCGGCCTTTTCAAAAACGCTCAATGCCGCGACGAGGATTTTATCCCGCATATGACTCTTTCGGAACTTGATACCTTTATAGCGGAAACCAAACTTGACAGCGGTACGATCGGTCCGAAGCTGGAGGCGATCCAGTTTTTCCTGAGATCAGGCGGACGTCGGGCATATCTTGGGCCGCTCTCCGATTTTCCCGAGGTTTTCGATCCCGATTCGGATAAAGGGACAATTTTCCTTCAATCCCCACAGTTAGAACTGTACCCGGAGTCCTGATCGTTGTATACTTCCGCGCGAATTCATCAGACTTGTTGAAAGACGCACTGCCGTGCAGTTCTACGGTGCGAACGAAATTTAAGATTCGATCCTCGGAGGGTACATATGCAGCACTTTCTCGACCTTAAGTTACTTGATTCAAAAGAGTTGACCTCCATCCTCGATCTCGCGTCCGAGATTAAGGACCTCATGAAGAACAATCTCAACGAGTACAATTCAGGATGGGGAAAAAGCATGGAGGGAAAAACCCTTTTGATGCTTTTTGAAAAACCGTCGCTCCGAACCCGCATCTCGTTCGAGGTCGGGATGACGCAGTTGGGCGGGCACGCGATTTTTTACAGCATTAAAGACTCACCGCTCGGCAAGAAAGAATCGATAAGTGATACGGCGAAAGTCATCAGCCGCATGTGCGATATCATGATGGCCCGGCTTTTCGAGCATGAACATATTATCGAACTTGCGGAAAATTCGACGGTCCCCGTTATCAACGCGCTTACGGATTATTCGCATCCATGCCAGGTTCTCGGCGACCTAATGACGATACGGGAACATTTTGGGAAGACCGAAGGATTGACGCTTGCATACGTAGGGGATTCCAACAACAATGTGACGCACTCGCTGATGTTCGGATGTCCGCTGGCCGGGATGAATATTAAAATAGGGGCGCCGGATTCGGAGGAATTCATTCCACAGCCGGATGTCAGGGAGCAGGCGACGCAAATGGCGGGGAGCGCGGGAACCAGGATGGAAATTTTTGCGGACCCGATCGAAGCGGTTAAGGATGTCGATGTGGTCTACACCGATTCATGGATGAGCTATCATATCCCGGATTACCGGAAGGCGGAAAGGTTAACAGCTTTGATGCCGTTCCAGGTGACATCGGAGTTGATGAGCCACGCTAAAGACTCGGCTGTTTTCATGAACTGCCTACCAGCGATGCGCGGCGAGGAACAGACGGCGGAGGTTATTGACGGTCCGCAGTCGATCGTTTTCGATCAGGCGGAGAACAGGTTGCATGCACAAAAAGCATTGATGTTGAGGCTGCTTGGTATTGGGTAAAATTATTTAAAAAAAAATCTTCCCATAGTTTCTTTGGTATAATTTAGTGTTGGAGGTCATCATGAATTTTAAGGTAGTTATCCAGAAAGATGAAGATGGCAGATATAATGCTTCATGCCCCGAACTTAAAGGATGTAATTCTTATGGGAATTCTCCCGAAGATGCGCTTAAAAATATCCGTGAGGCGATTGAGCTTTATCTTGAAGATATTCCCAGGGACCAGATTCCAGAGATAAAATGCCAGGTTGAGTTTACGGAAGTAGCGATATGACTCGGTTACCAGCAGTCACCGACAAGCAGGTTATCAATGCACTTGTTAAGGACGGTTGGGTAATTAAAAGTCACAGGGGTAGCCATACTAAGTTAATAAAACAAGGTAACAGGCATCCTCTAATAGTCCCTGTACATGGGAAATCTACAATCCCCAAAGGAACTCTTTTAAATATAATCAGGGACGCCGGTATATCAAAAGAAGAATTTATTAAGCTTCTCTAGCCAGTTGAATTCACAGGAATAAAGTTTGGGAGTAGAAATGTCCAGAATTAATCAAGTCCTGCTACCAGCTATCTTTATAATCCTTTCCATTTACATTGGACCATCACAATACCACGGTGTTGAAATTACGAAAGCACAATCCTCCAGCGGATACCTCATCCTCAATGAAATCGGGCCATGGCCGTCGGACGACGCTGTCTGGGTAGAGATTATCAATCCATCCAGTAATCCAGCATCGCTCGATGGTTATACAGTGGAATTTCTTTCAGGATTCTCATACACATTCCCTGGGTGCCATTCACAAGCCGAAGCTTCAGTGAAGGCTTGTGGACGAACGATGACGTTAAAACACCTAGCCCTACCCCGCTACAGCCTCGCACTCAATCTCCAGAAGGCCGGTTCTTCCTACTAAATCGGAAATTTCAACCATCGTGCAGCATGGACGGATGTCATTGAAAAGTTCGCGGTGGACTTTTCCAATCTCTTCCCAATCATCGGCATTTTTCACAAATATCCGGTTACGGACGATATCCTCTTTTTTTCCACCGAGGGCTTCGATTGCGTTGATGATGATTTCGAACGCGCGGCGGGTCTGAGCTTCGACACCATCGGGATATGAGCCGTCGGGGTTGATTCCGATCGTTCCGGTAACAAAAATAAGTTGGCCTTTACGTACGGCGCGCGAGTAACCGACGATGTCCTCCCATTTGGCGCCCGATGAGACGACGGTTCGGCCGGCGAGTTTTTTAACTTGCATCGTTGATCTCCATTGGCTGGCTACCAGACTGGTTTTATTAAATCCTGTTGGATATTCTTAAAAATTTCCGGGTAATCCGGGTTCGTTGTCTGAAGCAGGTAAGCTTCGATCGTTGAGAGAAGAGTATTCCCCTCCTGTGGTATAAACATCCAGCCCTTTACATTTTTACCG
>DAOVJF010000364.1 GCA_030673355.1 Planctomycetota bacterium
CAGATTTCCAAACCTCCGGATCGGCTTTGTGAGCGAAACTGTCAATGGAGACCCCGGTTACATTGACCAGCACATCGATTCGACCGAATTCTTCGAGTATTGCTGAGACCATGCGGTCAACGTCTTCGTATTTGTTGATATCCGCTTTTGTATGGAATTCACCCTCACAGGTCGGGTCGTGTTTGTGTGAATGCAAAACCAAGGTGTCCTTCGAGAACATGGGAACTAAGTCATTGCCAATTGAACCGGATGCGCCAGCGAGTAGGACGGTCTTATCTGCCATCTTTCAGCCTTCTTTTGTTTACTGGATTGGGCAAGTTTAAACCTGGAAATCCGGTGAGTCAACCTCGGGAATCGGGCGTCTCTTCAAATCATCCGGGGTGGAGTAAATGGTGATGCCTTCGTTCATGAGAGCAAGCAGATGATTGTAAAACTTGCGTGCTGAGCTCCACCACGAAGTGGCTTCTCCGACCTTCCCGACCCTCAGTAATCCTCTATGACTGAACTCATTCCAGAAGTAGTCCGCCAGATAAGTATTCCTGTCAATCCGCTTTTTGGCAATTTCCGGATCGTGGGGGTTTACAGGGACCTTAATCAGATTGCCATTCCAGTCCCTGCAGCTAAGCCCGTAGGTTTCCGTCATTCTTGCCGGTATTGGAAATTCATCCAGCATCAAATCTTCAAGTATATGATAAAAAGTTACTGGACCCATCGTTACTCCCAATCCCAGCACCTTGCCGTCCAGCTTCATGAGCCTGTCCCAGGGCGAATCAGTACCGAAAGTGGACGAAGCGAGGTGATGTGCCTCGGTTATGTATTTCGCGTCCTTGCCGAGGGCAGAAACCGAATGAGTTGGATGGATGCTTCTCTCAATGCGGGGAAATTTCAGGAAGGCTGATGGAATGAGTCCCAGGAAGGTGTCCGCAGTTCTGGGATCGAAGACGTACTTCTTGTCCAGGCACGTGTCGTACATGTTGTAATTGACCATGTGATAGGTAGGGATAACGAGACTCCCGGAAGGCTTGATAACTTCTGTAATGGCTTCCAAAACCGTGTTCGGCCCCCCATCAACATACCCGATGCTCTTGAGCGATGAATGAAGAAGGACTACATCACCCTCACATATTCCTAAGCTCTGAAGGTCCCCGACAAGCCGCTCCCTGCTGATCATCGGAGCGGTTCGTTTTATCTCCCTCGCCCTGAGACCGTACTTGAAAAACCTGTAGATTCTCCTGACTTTGTCCTTAAGTGTCACCCATCAGCCCCTTCTCTATCGCGGATTTCTTTTTCGCACATGTTTGAGTCTACGAAAAACTTGCACGCCCAATTGATGTAAATGTATGGGCTGTATTTTCCGTTCACAGGAAATGAGCCTTTTATTGCACCGAGGGTTTCCGGGCGACCGGATGTTTTCATCGTGCGGCGGACATACTTGTTTGCAGTGAAAGCAGCATTGCGATATCGCTCATCACCTGTGATCCGATACAAGAGCAGCCAGCAATGCGCGATCTGCACACTTCCCGTAAGACATGCCCACCCAACAGCGCCGCTCCAGTCGGAATACAACCTACCCGGAATAAATCCGTCTTCTTTTATAGCCCCCAGCATTCCATCAGCGGTTTTTATGGAGGCTTGCAGCAATTCATCGTCGTTAGTGAAAAGGTAAGCTTCGATTATCCCCCGGAGAACATACCCAAGAGTATGTGTTAGCGGCTTCGATGGGTCGGTCAGGCAGCAGTCTGCAAACCATCCGGCATCGTTCTGCCGGGTTAAAGCCCATCGAATATTCCCGAGAGCGGTATCCGCATAGGGTTTGTTGGGTTCAAGGCGCGCGGCTTCGAGAAGACTCCACGCGACGTGGGTTTCGTATGCCTTTTCGCCCGGTTTTGCATAGGGAGTTGGATATCTCCGCCAGCATCCGTCGGGATCCTGTGTTTCCACAAGCCAGTCGGCGGCGCGGTACATCGGCTCGAGATATTCATCGCCGAATTCCTTCACCCCGCTTGCGAGTCCGAGAAGCACCTGGCCGGTGTTGAACGTGACCGGTACCACTGGACCTGCGTCGATCACCCCGCCCTGGAAAGCGCCACCGGCAAACTGTATCGAAACCAGCCAGTCGAGCATGCGTTTTGCGCGATCCCGGATCGTTTCATCACCGCGTAACTTCGCGTATTCGAGCATTGTCGGGACAATGTAGCCCGTGGTTTCGGGATAGGAAGTACCCCAGCCGTCGATAAGGCTGTAAGCCCATGCTACCCCGCCGTCGGACGATGTCGATTTGTCCTGCGCCAGGCAGAGCCACTTGATGCCGGAGTCAATCGCGCGATCGGTTCCGGGATCTTCAGTCGGAACGCCTGCTTTGTCGCTACGGGACTCCCTTCTGGCAGCCTCGGGGAGTTTCAGATTGTCCTTAAAGTCACGCGCCGCCTGCACCGCGCTGTTAAGCACGGGTATATTGCGGGCATATCGGCGCATCTTTTCAAGCAATTGCTGCGATCCCTCTCCTCCGGCTTTGAATATCGCTATCGGTATTTTTATAGATCAGGCTACGGCCAAGTATACCCAAAAAGAGGGAGGGAAAGTAATCTTTTAGTTTTTCCATGATGCATCCCTAGTCGAGTTGCTAACTCCACATCCCCCCCGTATGATTGCCCCAGTATATGTGTGGAATCGCGGGCATACTCAATTACACCGGACAGCGTTTCGATATCCGCGAGTCCGACCTGAAGCGCATGGGTGATTCGATTACCCACCGTGGTCCGGACGGCAACGGCACCTGGAAATCACCGGACGGTCGAGTCGGATTCGCTCATACCCGTCTTTCGATAATCGATCTTTCACCGGCCGGCGCGCAGCCGATGCATTCCTCCTGTGGACGGTACCACATCGTTTACAACGGCGAAATTTACAATCATGATGAAATCAGGAAGGAACTTTCGGAGCTTGGACATCGGTTTGTGGGGCGAAGCGACACTGAAACGGTTCTTCATTCCCTGATGGAGTGGGGGCTTGATTCCCTGGACCATTTCGATGGCATGTTCGCGTTCTGTTTTTACGATTCTGAAAAGCAACGTGTATGGCTGGTTCGGGACAGGATCGGAATCAAACCGCTCTATTACAAATTCCAGAACGGGATGTGCTTTTTCGCTTCGGAAATCAAGGCGATGATCGCGCATCCGAATGTTTCACCCGAGCTTAACCCACTCGCCTGCTACCATTTTTTATCTTTCCTCACCACCCCGGCGCCGATGACCATGTTTAAGGGCATTGGAAAAATCCCCGCCGGACACCTGGTAGAGATCCAGTTTAAAACGGATCCGAGTGAGCATAAAATCTCCGGCCGGCAGTGGTGGGACGCGATTATGCCGATTCCCGAAGATGACCGCTACAGTGATGAAACCTGGGTGAAATCGGAACTTCGGAAAATCCTCGGATCGTCTATTGAGAAACGTATGATGTCGGATGTGCCGTTCGGGGTATTCCTCTCCGGCGGGATCGATTCAAGCACCAACGTGGCATTAATGGACGCGGTTATGGATCGTCCGGTTAAAACATTTACCGTCGGGTTCAAAGACCATGAAGAATACAACGAGTTCGAACATGCTAGAAAGATCCGGGACCTTTTCAAAACCGAACACCATGAGGTCCTGATCGATTCCAATGGTATTAAGGTAGTGAGTCAATCACTTATTCATAATTCAACAAAAACAGC
>DAOVJF010000090.1 GCA_030673355.1 Planctomycetota bacterium
GCAGGATCATCACACTGGGCGCAGGTGTCCGAGGATGGTCCGATCATCTACCTTTGTGCCACGAAGAATTAACGTTAGCAATACAAAGACCTGAAAGTATTTGAAACCAATGCCAGATACCGCCGGAAGGCGGTTTTTTTTTGCCGGTCATGTCTGGCGGTTTAGGAATGAGAGAAATCCCATTTTATAATTCCTTTTTCAGGTGCGCCTGAAATAATCGAAGGTTTCTACACTGGATTTACAACCCGTCCAATGAATAAAATCGCCCCGGTCGGTATATCCCTTATGAAGAATATAAACGGACGATTTACATTGAATTCCACGCTTTCGGGTATTGAAACCTCACCGATAACCACAGCAGTCGCGGCGGCGGCTTCGGTGCCTTCCTCATCGACAGCAACAAATGCTTTATGAACAACATCCGTGATATACAAAAGGTGCGACCCATCCATTCCGGAGAAATCAGCCAGGCCGCCGGTGAATGCATCGGTCATTCCCATGTCCTGGAGTGTTTGAGTCAGGCTGAATTCCGACTCATATTCGAACTTTGGAAGCCAGAGCATTACCGACCTTGTGCTCATATTACCCGAAATACCATTGACAAACTGGGCATCGAGTGATGATTCAATTTCTTCAAAACGCCCGGAATCGGGGAGGATTACCGTCATCGACAGTTCTGCCCCGTCGTAGAGCATTTCGCATGCCTTGTAACCATCGCCCGTCATGTAACCATGATCTTCGGTTTCATTCATCATATTCGCCGTGACAGGACTGCCGTCGAACAGGTAGAAATCCATGGGGAATGTATTTTCAACCAGGAACGGGTACAGCCATGATGCATTGAAATAAATCGCATTAACAAGAACCAGCCTCGTATCAGTACCGATAATACCCTGCGGGAGCAGATCCTTGATTTTTTCTTCCGTCCTGTCCTCGACCCATTCATTGATGATAATCCGGCATTCCTCGGGTTTGGTCATGAAGTCCACCATGCGCATACCGGCGCCGTAATTGACGGCCATGATATCGAGGAACGGAGTCTGCCACGTCCATCCTATCTGTCCCCATGTCGAGTTTGCGATGTTGAGCTGGACCGGGTCGCCGCCGTTAGTTGGAGTTTCAGCCCTTGAATGAAGCTCCAGATCGAGTTTATTGAACGCGGGATGGAGATCGTTCTGTTCCAGGGTAAAGTGCATTACATCGGCCATCTGGACTTCCGTATTCTCGCGAGCGCCGGCGATTGTCATGGCAAGCGCCTGGGAAATACTGAACGGGGAGAAGAAAATATTCCCATCCTCGGCCATCAACTGCTTATACAGGTCGAATGCGAGTTCCGTGTTGCCAGCAACAAGTTCTTCAAGGTTGGGTCCCGGGACCAGGGGGTTTTTCTCTCTTGGTAAATCCGATGCCGCGAACACGTACTTATCGCTCGGGTCATCCGGCGGCAGGTTTGGATTCGCATTGCTGCTTCCCCCACATGAAATAACCATCAGGATCAAACCAGCGAGGATTGAAATTATAAATTGTTTTGGATGCATGTTTTTCCTCCCAGAAGGTGCACAACAAAAAGTTACAAGACAATACGTGATTTGTCAATGGGGATTTGGGAACTTTTGTGTATTATTTACTGTCGAACCTTTTATTGAGTTCTTGAGGGATGTTCACTCGTACCTGAGCGATGTTATCGGATCGAGCCTTGCAGCATTGACCGCGGGATATACACCGAAAATTACTCCGATCAGGGTTGAGAATAATACTGCCACGATAACGCTGGTCATGCTGATGGTCGGTTCCCAGCCGGCATCGGATAACGCCTGGTTTATCAGGGCGGACAGCCCGGAAGCACCGAGCCAGCCAAGGCCCATCCCAAGAATTCCGCCGAGAAGGCAGAGGACGATGGATTCAATGAGGAACTGGAAGAGGATATCAACCTGGCGCGCCCCGATAGCTTTTCGAAGGCCTATTTCGCGTGTCCGCTCGGTGACATTCACAAGCATGATATTCATGATCCCGATACCACCGACAAGGAGACTGACAGCCGCCACCCCGCCGAGGACCATTGTCAGGACATCGACGAATTGCCCGAACTGCTCCAGCGCGTCTGTCTGGGACATTACCATGAAGTTCTCGTCGTCCGGGTCAGTAATTCGTCTTATACGGTTTAGCCCCCTGGTGACATCCTCCTTAACAATTTCAACATCCTGCATATTACCGACCTTCATGGTGATGTATGTGATTTCATCACCTATACCAAAAAGCCTTTGCTGGGCTACACTGATAGGCACCACTACAGATTCATCAGGGTTACTTCCAAGCCCCCCTCCCCTTTCCGCTATTACACCGACCACCTCGAATCTTACATTCCCGATGTCGACCGTTTCCCCGATCGGGTCGGTCGTGCCGTACAGGTCTTCTGCTGTCTTGCTGCCGAGGATCGCCACACGCCTTGAGCCTGAAATTTCACCAGGTGACAGCCATCGCCCTTCCGACAGGTCCAGATCGTAAAGTTCATTATAATTCTCATCTATGCCCTCTACCGAGACGAACTGGCTTTCACGTCCGAAGCTGACAACCTGTTCGCCTGCTACCAATGCCGACATCACCACGGGAACCCTTAACGCGGCTTCAATTGCCCTGACCTCACTGTCGGTAAACTGTACTGGCGTGTAAAACCCGCGTCGTCCTGCCTGGGTACGGGATTCATTGTCAGACATATTCGGAATCACCCAGATCAGGTTGGTGCCAAGCTCGTCGACCTGTTGGGTTGCTTCTGCCCTCAAACCTTCAGCAAGGGCGGTTATTGTAATCACGGCGCCGATCCCGATAATGATTCCAAGCAGAGCGAGAAAACTCCTGCCCTTGTTAATCAGGAGACCCCGGAGCGCTAGTTTGAATGAGTTTAATAGTTGCATGATTCAACGTGGATGTTACCACAAGCCATGGGACACTGACAGGATTTAAAAGTTGCAAACGGCGATGGAAATCTGGTTGAAATTAATAATTAGTCTCATTACAGGCTGGAAATTGAAAAAATCGCGAGGAATACGGTTGAATTCAAACCTGTTTACCAGAAAGTTCGAATATCGGGTTCTGTAAAAATAAATTATGGTCTTTATTAAACCATTGTCCGTAATGTACGGAACGAAGGAATTATTTGTCCAAAGCAACAAATAAAACGAATAAAAAAACCTGTTTGTAGAATTATTTTCATTAAAGTTGAGTAATAAATTTGCGATGTGTACGCGTTGTAGAGCCGATGAAATATGGAGTTACAGTAAATATAACGGAATGGAAATGCCATAAAATCAGATTAATAATAAAGACAGTTTGTGTCTTATAGTGAAATTTCAATCGTGTGAACTCAATAGTAAAGTCAGAGAAACACTCGCGAAGCGGGAGGAATTTTGATAATGATAAAACTCAGAACAAATTTAGTATTGTTATGGACGGTTCTGATTCTGGGTCTGATATTAGCAGGAGCATGTTCTAATAACAATCCTACGACACCGGACCCGTCTGATGTCCTGGGATTGGACCCAAGCGGAGCGCCTGAAATCCAGGCACTTCTTGACAGCTACACCACCTTGAGAGATCTGGGTGGCGGCGTCGTATCACAACCGGATCCTGACTCAAGTGCAATCATTGGCACTTTCGATCGCTATTCTGGTGACGCCATCTGGGAGACGAGCCTGACAATCAGTGAGAATGACGGGACCGTGACTCATATGGATTTTACAGACATGATAATTGTACCGTCACTGGATTTCCCGATTACTGTAACCGTCAGTTCTACAGGATGCGTGCAGAAGACAATCTACCAGACTAACTCCAATGTAATCGCCATACCAATGGATCTCATGGACAATGGGTATCCACGGGCCTTTGTTGTTGGATTTTCTTTCAACAATGGTTTCGACCCACCGGAGGAACCGTGGGCGGTACAGGCATCCAGTACACACCTTGGGTGTGACTGGGACAAGACAATTGGGATGGCAGGTTCATCCCCTGGCACTTTACTCACAGTGAATCCCTGGCAGAATGTCGGCTGTATTGCATTCCTTTACGGATTAGTCGATCCCCCCCCAGCTTATCCTGTCGATGATCCCTGGGAACCGTATGTCCTGACCGGCTATTCATGGTCCAACATCGGTAGCCTGGTGCCGGAAGCTATTGGCGGCTGGATTATAAATCCTACAGAAGAAGGACAAGGGACTGATTATGGTTCAGCTAACTACAGTTTCACTTATACTCCACCTACACCTGATAGCGTAGCGTTAGCAAATCACATTGCGGATTTAACAATCCTTCCTGGTGGTTCAAAGGATGCCTCCAGCGAGTTTATTCCTTATTATCCTTTGGTTGACCTTGATGCAGTTGATACAGGTTCAGGTCCTGACGGTACGTACGACCTGAATGCTTTCCTGCCGCCAGTATCGGTTGACAGGGTTCTTATTATGGCAACCGCTGATTACAGCGATGGATGCTTCGAACGCAAGTTTGCAACATGGGATCCGGCAGGTGCCGTGCCCGATATTACTTTCGGTATTCCTGCTTCCACTGACTCGGCGGTACTTTTCATGGATCAACCCCACCTTACTTTCGATTGTGCATGGACTGACGCGACTCCCGGCGGGACTCCCGGGTTCCAGGTTGTTACGGTCGTCAGAGGTGATTATACATTCTGGGAGCTGTATGTTGGTACCGATGTCAGGGATATTGCTTTCGATCTCATGGGCGATATCACCGAAAGTCTAGCCCCTGATGTCTCTGAAGACCTGGGAGGTAACGACAGCGGTCTGTCAGTCAATATCACTCGCTATAACAGTGCCGGTATCATCCTTGATGATTTTGATTTCCAGAGAGTATGGGCTAATTCAACATCATGGATTACAGGCATTACTCAACTAGTTGAGTAGTAGAATCACCTGAACCGGGTAACTTAAACCCAATTAAAAATATGATAAAAACAGCCCTGGAAAAATCCGGGGCCTTTTTTTATCCATATTATCTCAGTGCCGTTTAAATCCGTCGGGATTTGCGAGGGAAATTCTCCGGGAGCTCAGTTGATAACGAGCTTCTCTCGACCTTGTATCCAGGTTTATATGCCGGAGGTTCAAAAGGTTTTTCGACCTTCGGCGGTTCCTCCCGTACTTTTTCAGGGTCTATTGCAGCCTTATCATCTTCCGGAATTACCAGATTTGCCAGCAGTTCGGCTTCATTTGTACTATGTGAACCTGTTAAATCGGCAGGGGATTCAAGGGACTCAAGAAGAGTGGTATTATCCAAATCCGGTTCATATTCCGCGATCGCCATGGTGGAATTTTCCATGGATTCCATTTCTTTAACCTGTTCCTCTTTTCCCCGTTCCGCTTTCTCCTTGAGAATCATGGTTTTCAGTTCTTCACGGCTCAGGAACTCATACTGCGAGACAGGGTCCCATTTGCTGTGTTTTCCCTTGAGTACTTTCCCCGACTTCTTCCTGTTATCCCGCATGCGATAATAGTGCATGAGCATAAGGATGATAAGCAGTGCCCCTATTACGACCACAGAGATTCCAAGGTTATTCAGTATGTTCAGGTTACCGGTCGGAGTGCCGGGCCTTAAATGAGTTTGAATTGCAGCGATCAGTAGTAACATCGTCGGGACTCTTATTCATTGATTAACCTATAACGGTTCTCCCTCGAGATATTCATCGTCCGGTTTCTGATATTCAGCTTTACCTTCATTATTATTTTCACTGTCCATACGCAGTTCAATTTTCTGAGCTGCAAGTGCTTCCATTTCTACGCGCAGGTTTTCATCATCCAGTTCATTTTTAATTTTTCCCTTGAACATAAACCTGTTCCGGATCCACATGATGAGAAAAATAAACACGGCCAACCCTATTCCGGGTATAATCGACATCTTGGAAATTTCCAGAACATCAATCGTGCCCAACGGTCCGATCTCCATCTATAGTAATAACATGCTCTTGAGCAATTTCGCTCTCATTATCATTAGATGCGGTTGGAGGCTCTTCAGATTCCCCATTCTCTGTATCCGTCACTTCCCTGAGCGTGCCTTCCTCGGCGCGATCCGTAAACAGAATGCCGTCCAGATGGTCGATTTCATGCTGGACACATCGCGCTTCCAGGCCGGACACAGTTTTTACAAATTTTTTCATTTCAATGTCGTATGCCTGGAGGGTCACATTCAATGCCCGTTCTACTTTCGCATGCCAGCCTTCCTTCGACAGGCACCCCTCATCGTCGATAACAGATCCTTCCTTTGAAATAATCCTGGGATTTATGCAGACCAGATAATCCCCTGTGTAAACATAACTGATCTCTTGATCAGCCTCGGATTCATCCTTACCCGGGTTCTCAGTGGCTTCGGAAAATTTATCCGGTGCGGTTTCGTGATTCGCCTCGTCTGCCTGGCTGGTTTCACAAGGCTTTTCACCGGGTTTGCCCTCAATTTCATCTACCACAAGTACCGGAATTTCATACACAAAAAAACGTTTCAGCACGCCGACCTGAATCGCGGACAGCCCGATCCCGTTCTTGATAACCATGGTGTCGTACATGTCGGTGATAAGTTTCTTTAAATTTTCATCGACATGGGTCACCCTCCGGCTTGTCTTTCGAAGGATTGGATCGGAATCTGGTAATATTTCAAGTATGTCCATAAGCCGTATACCGCTGGATACATCGATTCTTGCTAAGTTTATTATACCTCAAATCGCGAACTCTGAACCAATAAGTGAGGGGATGGGTGATTTTCAGGTTGATGACTGGTAAACTATTATGTACAGGGGCTGTCATTTTGGATCTCTACACCGGAATTTTGAACCGGGTAAGAGGCGATCGGGTCTCTAATTACGGCTGGTGGGGAAATCCGATGCTTAGAGATAAGACAGCGGTTATTTCGGCATGTTAAAAATCCTAAAAATATTCACGGTTGGCGCCTTAATACTGGTGCTTCTGGTTTTGTCGTCAACACCTGTCCTTGTGAGCTGTTCAGGGGGGGGTGGAAAGGGGATTCCCAGTCCGGGGAAATCATTTTCGGCCGACCTTGATTCGGCATCACCAAACAGGCCCGCTGCAAGTGTGGCGGAATCTAATGTGACCATCGATTCATACCAGACCCGTGAACCGTCCGGGCAGGACCCATTCGGCCTTATTCCGACCGGCTGGATCGATGACTGTCCACTGCATCCGAAATCATATGTTGCCCACAGTGGCAGACTTGGATATGTGGGTTTTTACCTTGTGACACTTGTCTCACCGGATGAGGCGACAATTCCCGGTGTTCAGAGTTACCATCTGGAAACACTGACCGACTGGGGAAGCATTCAGGTGAATGAGGACCTTGAGGAGACGGATAGTGCGCCAGGCAAGCTGACAATCACAGCTTATAAACCGGAATGTGAACTCGTGATTATTTCAGAAATTGCCGCTCCTGATTTTATTTCAAATCTCGAGCATAACCTTTACTGGCTTGAACGTGTAGGTCCAACACCGCTGGTAATTCGCATCTTCTACACTCCTTTGAACTAAATAATATAAATCCGGTCTCTAAATATGCTTCGGTGGGTTGTGTATTCGGCGCGGGTACTTGACTTTGATATTTGAATGGTTATCCTGATTTCAGGGGGATGGCCGGTTGAGGTCAGCTAAGCTGATTGAAGAAAAAATGCGATTTCCGATTCATATATTATTGTTGTTTGTTCTGGTAACGGCTACTGTTGCATGTGCATTAAAACCAGGAAGGCATTCGCAGGCTCTGCAGGAAATTCAATCTCGAGTGATGACCGATTCCGAAACTGCAGATGAGGAGCCTGAGGGTGGATATAATGTAACGAATGATGAGCTGGAGGCCCTTGAAAGCCTTGGATATATCAGTCGGGATACCGATACGGCGGAAGGAAGTACCGCGGCAAGGGAGACGGGAGAATCGGTGGAAACCGTTGATGCAGAGGAATCCGGGGAAATCGATCAACCCGATACCGGTTCTGACGAACCTGGGAGCGAGGATGAAGAATCTGAAAATGAAAACGGGATTCAACCGGCTATCAGCAGTGAAACTTCCAGATGGTCTTCACTGAATGATGAACTGATACCCACTGGATGGCCTGACTACCTTCCGATCATTATTGACTTTAATATTACGTACACCGGTCAGACTCAGTCCGATATGTACGTCATAGCGTACGGAGAGGGACCGGTTGATGTTGTGAGGGAGTTTTACATGAATCTGCCGGGTTGGGAATTGTCCCCTTTACCTGAACTGTTACAAGGAGATCAGGACACAAGGTACGAAGGGGAAGATGAGTTGTACTATTTTGTGCATGGGGACGAAGCATTTATTTTCTCTGTATATACCGTCAATGAGAAGACAAGATTAAACTTGATGTACTCGGAGCAGAAACCTGAATAGTTATTCAGTAATGAGTCCCGATCTGCAATTATGGCAACTTAAAGAGGCAGATACATCGGAATTAAGATAAATGCAGTATGAGTGTAGAAATGAAGAAGGCCCCTGGGGTAGGGACCTTTTTCAAGAGGAGGGTGCGAAAACATTAACAACTGACCAGCTTCTTGTCAAGCATCTGGATTTGGATTTTGAAAACAAGGTCGATATACTAATCCGGAATCTGGATAATTTTATATCGTCTATGAA
>DAOVJF010000397.1 GCA_030673355.1 Planctomycetota bacterium
CGCTTTCGGGTTCGCGAGAAGCGGGAGTAACGCCGTCGCGAGCGCTTTCGGATCATCGGGTTCGATAAACCTGACCCTGTCCTGCTCATAGATTCCCGGGACATCGCCATCCGGAATCGTCGTGATGATCGGGACATCCCACGCCAGCACCCCGGTCATGCTGCTTCGCCGGAAACTCCATCCGTCCAGAAACGGAAAGATCCCGATATCCGACGCGAGAAAGATCCCCGGCAGCTCATCGATCGGCCGTCGTCCAAGCCATGTAACCTGTTTCTGTACATCAAGCCCAACGGTCTGCTCCTTCAATAATTTATGGAATTCATCTTCGTCCGGATTAAAATCCCCCGCGATGATGAGCCTCGGTTTTTCATCCTCCTCCCCCAGCCGTTTCAATGCTTTGAATAAAACTTCGAGTCCCTTCGACTTCGTCGGTGTCCCGTAATGGATCAGCACGACATCATCGCCCCCGACTCCCCACGACTCCCGTACCGTCTGTCTGAGCTGGCGTTTCATTTCATCCGGGATCGGATCGGGGGACGGTCCCACGGGCCCGGCCGGGATCGCGTCGTGGATTTTTTCCTCGACCGATTTATGCCTCCGCATTACGGCGTCGAGTTCCAGTGGGCACGGCATCACCAGGGCATCGGCAGGTTCGAACAGCATGAAGCCGGCCTGTTTCCTGAGGGAATGGCTCAGCTTGAATTCATGGAGCGTTACTACGATCTTGAATTTCCGGCGACGTGCATGGATCAGCATCGGCAGGAACGGCACCGCGAGACCTTTGCCGTACGCTTTCGACGGGTAATGCACGTGCAGGATTTTTGGGTCCAGCTTTTCAATTGTGCGGACGATTTTTTTAATCCCGCTGAGCCCCCAGCTCGGGATTATATTATGAATCGGGAACGGACATGAATCCCCGCCGAAATCGTCATCGTCACGACTGCATCCGTACGCGAGTTTGTCGGTCACAGCCTCGATTTCGACTCCCATCGAAAAGAGTTCCTTCCCAAGCTCCCATGCGGAATCCCCAACCCCGCAAGCCATCGGCGGGAAACTGCCACAGACCACGACTACTTTCCCGATGTCCGAATAATCGGCCGTCGACAGATCCTGCCCCTGTTTTTCCAGGCTCTCAGTCATTGCTATTCATTACCTGTTACCCCCACAACTTTTTTATATCCCTCCATCACTTCGTTACACATTTTCCCCACAGAAAATTTCCCGCTCTGTTCAATTGACTTCCGTTCCTGCTCGATTCGGAATTTCTCATTTGTCAGGATTCTCAAAATCGCATGAGACCATCCCTGGACATCATCCGGATCGACAAGGATTCCCGCGTCGCCGACCACCTCGGGAAGGCTTGTCGCGTTCGACACCACAACCGCCCGCCCCTGGCTCATGGCTTCGAGTGGGGGAAGCCCGAAACCCTCATACATGCTGGGATAACAAAACACGCGGCAACCGGCATAAAGTGCCCTGAGTTTACTCCTGTCCATATATCCGAGATAATGAAAATAGCCATCGCTCGACTTTTCCATGGTCTTCAGAAGGCTCTTTCCGCCAGCTCCCAGCGGTCCGACAGCTACCAGCGGCGGAACTTTTTCCTCCCTCCGCTTTAACACCATCCCGACCAGGTTATACGCATCCACAAGCACACCGATATTTTTCCTTTTCTCTATCGGACCCACATAGAGCGTGTAATTTTCAGGGATCATGTATTTATCTATTGTACTATGGATCTCTTCCCTCGATACCGGTTCCCTGAATTCATCCTCGCACGCGAGATGCACGACCGTACCCTCCCCAGGCCCGATCCATTTCAATTTTCTCAATTCGTCAAGGGTCGACCGGCTGTCGCAAAACACCTGTCCTGTTTCTGCCGCGCGTTTAACACTTTGCGGGGTCATAAACCTAAAAAGGAGTCTTGATCTTAATGCCATTCCACCCGGATGCAGCCTGAACGCGAGGTCGTGTACTGTTACAATTACCGGGCAATTCAACTTCGGCGCCAGGTAATCGGGTCCGTGGAACAGGTCCGGAGGATTTTTACTTATTGCGTTTGGAAGCCCGCTTGTCTCAAACGCCCACCTGTTTCCCGACCCAACGGTGACAAGTTCCCAACCTTCGATCTTTTCTTTCTCCAGGACCTTCCGGGTTTCGTCTTCACGAAATTCCGGAATGTAACCAACGTAAGAATTATCCGGGAAGTAACGGGGAAGTTCGCGAGCGAGTATGCGCACGTAACGTCCGATTCCCCCCTTGTTAACCAGTGCTGCGAATGAGAGCCCGATTCTCACGTGCGGTCTCCACGGCTCGAGCGAAACAGAAAATGGCTTGCCAGAAAAAGTAAAATAATTGATGCTGCTAGGGAAAGAAATACATAGATTACGTAATAAGGCAGATGGTTTACATTCAGCCATTCGTTAAGATAATCGATCAGCGGATTAACGTGCGCGAAATTATTGAACTGGTAAACGACCTTCACATCGTCCCTGTCGAGCACCCGGAGCATCTCAAGCGGATTCATCGAGAATATGAGCCAGAATGGAGCTGTGTGCCATTCAAAACCGCCGCTCGATGTCGGGTAATTCGCGTACCATCGGTCAAGAATCAACTGGAATAAGTACGCGATTCCGAATCCGACTATTACTACCCCGTAAGTTACACCGGTCGCAAGGTAGGATCGCGCGAATATGGTGGACAGCATTATTCCAAGCGCGGAGACCACGAGCGCCGATGTACTGATAATCAGGAATCCCCAGAACAGGTGATTAAAGTCAAATCCGCCCATCCAGAATGAAAGCGACAGAAGGGGAAGGCTTGACAGAACGAGTAATACCCCGTAGCTGACGCCGGAGAAAACCTTTCCCGCGACTATATCCCAGCTTGTGAGCATGGTTGACTGCATTGTCTCGAATGTCTCGCGTTCCTTCTCGATTGTAATCGCACTGGCCGCATACGCCGGCGAGAGCAGCAGGACCAGGAAAATTTGTACATACAGGAGGGAGAAACCAAGTGTTCTGCCGCTTAAAGCAAGTTGGGAGTAATTTATTTCAGAACCGAATCTCGCGAACTGGGTAAGGACAAAGATGCTGAGGACCACCAGGTAGGCCATCATTGGGAGGATCGCGCGAATCCCGCGCATCCTGCTCCGTAATTCCTTAATCGTTATCGGGTTTGACAGAAGCATATATTATTTCCATCCCCCTGCTCATTATAATAGAATTAATGCGAACATATTAAGAAAACCCGTATCTTAGACTAATCCTGTTAATTAAATATTGATTCGAGATCAGGGACACCATCCTTTTGCTGGTCATAATCTCGAAGCATCCTGACGCGTGGCGTCGTCACGCTGAGATCGGGGACACGCTGAGATCGGGGACACCTCTTTTCGCCCGTCGAAAAGCAGGTGTCCCCCTAATTCCTATAAATATGTC
>DAOVJF010000525.1 GCA_030673355.1 Planctomycetota bacterium
ATCGGATTCCGTGCCGGGGGTGGACGGTCCGCCGCTTCCGGAACATCCAGTAAGAACCAATACCACACAAGTTACGATAAGAATGAGCTTGATGAAGTTAGCCATAACCTAGCCTCCAGTTGACTGTCATGCGCAGAATAAGTATATCAAATAAGGTCATGCACCACTATGCTCGAGTAGAGGTGACACCGAGTATGATAAAAAAATACTTGTTTATCAGGTTTAGTTTAATGGTTCAGGCTGATATTTATCTCGCCGATTTCGGCCTCCACCGCATCGAGGATTTCATTATTTGCCACAAGCTCACCGCACTTGATTACGTCGGGATAAAGCACCTTGTCCTCCTCGAGGAATGACACGTGCTTACGGATGGCATCGTAGGCGGCAAGTGTTCCCCTGCCGGGTTTCTGTGGTTTTCTGAAATCTAAAGCCTGCGCTGCTGCGAACATCTCGATTCCGATAATGTTGTTAAGGTTCCTCATGACCTCGTTGAATTTGCGGATCGAGATCGGCCCCATCGAGACGTGGTCTTCCTGGTCGGCGGATAAGGAGATCGAATCGGCCGATCCGGGATGGCAGAAAATTTTATTTTCGCTGACAAGGCTCGCAGCGGTGTACTGAGCGACCATCAAGCCCGAATTAACACCTGCCATGCCTTCCACGAGGAAGTCCGGAAGGCCCGAGAGCACCGGATTCAACAGGCGATTTGTATGCCGCTCGGAAAGGTTGCCGAGTTCAGCCATCGCGATCGTGAGATAGTCGATTGCGAGTCCGATACCCTGTCCGTGGAAATTTCCGCCCGCAAGGTGCAATTTTTCATCGGCGAAGAACAGCGGGTTGTCGGCTGCCGAATTGAGTTCCTGCTCGATCCAGCCTTTCGCGAAATGCCAGATGTCGATTGCCGGACCCTGGACCTGAGGCGTGCAGCGCATTGAGTAACCGTCCTGCACTTTACCGGACAGGTCGGCCATAATTTCCGAATCGGCAAAAACATCGTTCAGGTATTTCGCGACAGTCACCTGGCCTTTGTGCGGCCGGGATTCATGTAAGAGCGGGTGGTAGGCTTTCAGTACACCCTTCAAGGCATCGATTGTCATGGCCGCGGCGATAATCGCGTTCTTGATCAGCTTTCTCGCCTGGACCAGTTGAATGCAGGCTTCACCGGTCATCATCTGCGAGCCGTTAATAAGTCCAAGGCCTTCCTTGAATGTCAAAGTTAACGGCTCAAGCCCGGTTTTTTTAAGGGCTTCAGCACCCGACATTCTCTCACCGTTGAGGTAACACTCGCCCTCGCCAAGGCAAACCTCGGCGAGCTGGGACAGCGGGCTGAGATCGCCCGATGTGCCAACCGATCCTTTTTCATTGACAACCGGAACAATTCCGCGATTGAACATTTCGAGATAGAATTCAGCGGTGCTCGGTCGAAGCCCTGTATTTCCGACGGCCCAGACATTCGCGCGCGCGACCATCGCGGCACGGACCCTGTCGTCCGGGAAAAACCCGCCGCATCCCGCGGCATGTGAATAGATAATCCGCTTCTGGAGTTCGGAGCCCATTTCAGGGTCGATACGGATGCGGGCGAATTCGCCAATACCGGTTGTAACACCATAAATTGCCTCGCCGCTATCCACGAGTTCCCTGACCACGGCTTCACATTTTCTAATTCGGTCCATCCCGTCTTCAGAAAACGATAATTTTCCGCCATCAGTTGCGATACCCGCTACCTGGTCGATTGTTAAGGTCCTGCCATCGAGAATTACATCCATTTAAAAAAATCCCCTTTCGAAGCAAAATTCTCATAAAATCGGAAAGAGTGGGTATTCTAACCCCGATGCCTATCTTGCCACAACCCATTAAGGCCAATTCTGATAAACAAAATATGCTGGACAAATTTATAATTGATGAACGTCGACAAGCACGTTCGACCCGGAGATTCATTAAGCTTGCATGTCTCAAATGTATCACTTAGCTTGTCAACGGCACCCGGTTTTATTCGAGGACTTCCGATTCGTCACGATCAACGGGTTTTTTACCCATGTTCCAGGTCAAGCCAAGGAGTGCACCGATACCGGTCGTGATCCACCATGTATTGTAGATCGGACATGAATTTCCCTGGCATCGGAAGATGTATCCGAGCAGGTATCCAATTGCAGCACCGATGATTAATCCTGTCCAGTTCATAGTATATGAGGGTGAGAAAACCCCGGCCTTTCGCCGGGGGGTAATTGTCTCAGGTAAATTTTTACCGCAGACCTTATTAGAATTCCGTAACAACAACCGTGGCGTAATTAGAGATTGTTCCCAGGTAGTCGCAACTTACCACAGC
>DAOVJF010000563.1 GCA_030673355.1 Planctomycetota bacterium
AAAGATTTTTCAATTGAAGACATGATTGCCGAAGAAGATACGGTATTAACTATTACTTATAATGGCTATATCAAACGTACTCCTGTCGGAACCTATAGGAGTCAACGTCGCGGCGGTCGCGGCCTGCAGGGCGCCACGGCTAAGGACGATGATTTTGTTGAGCATCTATTTATTGCCAATACCCATAATTACATGCTCTTTTTCACGGACCTTGGGAAGTGCTACTGGTTGAAAGTACATGAAATTCCCCAGGGCGGAAGAGCCACTCGTGGACGAGCTGTCGTAAATTTAATCGGGTGCCAACCCGGGGAGAAAGTCGAGGCATTTGTTAGCGTAAAAGAATTTGATGATCAGCATTATATCATCATGGCTACCAAAAGAGGACAAGTAAAGAAAACAGTTTTATCCGCTTATGGTCATCCCCGCAAGGGCGGAATCTATGCCATCGATATTCGTGAAAACGATGAGTTGATCGATGCTCGTATCACAGATGGCGACGATGGTATTATTCTGGGTACCAGGGAGGGAAAATCGATTCGATTTTCAGAACGAGACATTCGTACCAGCGGACGAAAAACCATGGGTGTGCGCGGAATCAGGTTGGCAACAGACTCGGACGAAGTTGTTGGTATGGTGATCATTAAGCGTGAAGGAACCATCCTGGTGGCTACAGAGAAAGGCTACGGTAAGCGTACCGATGTGATCCAATACCGGATTCAGAGTCGAGGCGGCAAAGGAATTATGACAATGCGAACCACTGATAAAACAGGGAAAATGGTCTCAATAATGGAGGTAGTTGATACCGATGATCTGATGGTAATAACCAATCGCGGCGTACTTATTCGCCAACCGATTTCGACGATCCGTACCATTGGACGTGTAACCCAAGGCGTGCGTTTAATTAAGCTGGATCTGGGTTCCAGTATTGCATCGATCACTCGGGTTGTTCGCGAAGATGAAGATTTGGATACTAAAACAGAAGAACCAAAGATCACCGGCGAAGAAAAAGAAGTTTGATATGTCAACGATAGCGGAAAGGCTATCGCAGGTTCGCGATAATATTGCGGCGGCCCAGGCTTACAGTGGTGTGCGGCAAAAAGTTACAATTGTTGCTGTAACTAAAACACATGCCCCCGAAGCTATTATAAATATTTACAATGCTGGAAATACAGTAATCGGGGAAAACAGGGTTCAGGAGGCGGCCGACAAATTTCCGCGCCTACCACACCTTCCGGGCCTGGTAAAGCGTATGGTTGGTCACCTGCAGTCCAATAAAGTCAACCGGGCGCTTGAAATATTTGATACTATCGATGCCGTTGATTCGGTAAAATTGGCTGATAAAATAGCCAGCAGGGGTCGGCACCTTGGTACCGATACACCGGTATTATTGGAAATCAATACCAGCGGAGAACAATCCAAGTTCGGTTTTAACCCTGAAGATGATCAGGCCTTGCTGGCATGCTGTTCTCTGGCTGGAATCGCGGTTAATGGATTAATGACCGTTGGGCCCCTGGGAGCGGATCCACCCGAGATTAGATCCGCCTTTGCCTTATTGCGGAGAATCAAAGAGGATCTGAACCAACAATTGAGGGCTGAGTCATCGATTATCAAGGTACTATCCATGGGCATGAGCAGTGACTACCAAATTGCCGTTGAGGAGGGTAGCACGATGGTGCGCTTGGGAACGACCCTTTTTGGACCGCGGAAAGAATACCCGTGAAAAATTCTATAATAACCGGGAAAGCAGTTTACCTAATTGCCGGTCCGAAAGCCTTTCTAATCAACTTACCAGTGGATAGGAAAATTGGAGGGCATAGTACTGGCTGGAACAAAGGTGTTCGTTACATATGGCCCGACAGTATTACAGCCGATATAATAAACCCGCGTAATCTGAGAGAATTAAAAACAGAATGGGGTTTAACTCGGT
>DAOVJF010000292.1 GCA_030673355.1 Planctomycetota bacterium
ACTCGATGAACCGATAATAATCGAAATCATCGCCGGTGAAAGCGATCCGGTGGCGTATGCGGATTTTACCCCACAAAACCAGACAGTTTGTAATCCTGTTCATTTTGTCGATGATGGGTCCTTCGATCCGGATGGTGGTTTGATTACACAATATGAATGGGACTGGGATAACGACGGAACGTTCGACGGTCTGGGTGTTGAGACATTCCATACATGGACGGTTCCGGGTACGTTTTATGTCCAGTATCGGGTAACTGATGATGAGGGCGCGACGGACACTCTGGATGAACCCCTTGAGGTTGTAATCGTAAATGCCCTCCCGACAGCGGATGCATACGCGACTAAATACATTGTGGCAATTGATGAAGAATTCTATGTTGATGCAATTTTTTCTCATGACAATGATTGTGATAATAACGAAATAGTGCTTTACGAATGGGACCTGTCATATGAACCGGGTGAAGGATTTAATCAGGAACTAACAGGTGTTACCAAGCTGGTCAGTTATTCGGAGGCTGGAACGTTCAATATCATGCTTCGGGTAACAGATGACGAAGGTGGGACCGATCTGCTTGATGAACCTTTAATTATTGAGGTTAGTGATAAGACAGATCCAATAGCGATTGCCGATGCAGATCCAATGTATTTCAATGTTTGTGTGCCTGTGAATTTTAACGGCGGTGATTCATATGATCCCGATGGTGGTGACATTGTTCTTTATGAGTGGGACTGGGAAAACGATGGTGAGTTTGATGAAGAAGGACCGGAAATCACTCGTGATTTTACAGATATGGGTGATCTTGAAGTGCAGTTAAGGGTCACTGACGATGAAGGGATGACGGAGATTCTCGATACGCCATTATCATTTTATGTGGGTAACGGCGGCGCTGAAGCGATTTCGAGTTGTGATAACCACTTCCCACTGGTGGGGGAGACAGTCAATTTCGATGGTTCCGCATCGTATGACACGGATTGTGGCGGCGAAGCAATAGTCCTCTACGAATGGGATTTCGACTACCAGTTTGATTTTGAAGTCGATGCGACAGGAATGTATGTGTCCCATGCATATGGGGAACCCGGCATTAAAAAAGCCCTTCTTCGGGTGATGGATGATGAAGGGGAAAAATTCACCGCGTTCAGTCTGACAATTTCGGTTGCGGCAGGACCGAGCGCGCCAGTAGCCATGGGATACCCATCAAGTATTTATATAGATGTAGGAGACTGGGTGGATTTCGAGGATGATTCTCAGGATCCGGATGGAGATATTATCATCTGGGAGTGGGATTTCTCGTTCAATCCAGCGGACGGATTCCTGGTAGAGAGCACAGAGCAGGATCCATCTGTACAGTTCAATGAAGCCGGGACTTTTCACGTTAATCACAGGGTTGAGGACGCAACAGGATTGGACGATTTCCTGAATTACACCTTTACGATTGTAGTTGGCCCGGCGGAAAGCAGTTTTCCATCGGTGTTTATCGGCTGTCCGGGCTGGAATGTAAAAACCAATAATATTTATATCCCATGGAGTATGAATGATGACGTAACGCCAAAAGCGGATCTTCTTGTCCGTGTGTGGAAGGGAAGCGAAGGACCATTTGAACTTAGTCCGGGATCGGATCAGTGGAACTGGACCGGGCCGATCGATTGCGGCTATTACACTTTCTGGGTAGAAGTCGAAGATGAACACGGGCTGAAAAAATTGGCAAGGTGCGACTGGGGAAACTGGGATGAGGATGACCCAACGGTGATTTTCATTACATACCCGACAGAACCAACGACATCCCCATATTTTTACTGGATAAACAGTGACGACTGCACGTACGGCTCCGACATGCCAGTATGGATATCAAAGGATTACGGGGCATGGGAGCAATTGCCCAATGGAACCAATGATTATTATGACTGGACGGGAGTTTTCTGCCCGGATCATAGTTTCAGGGTCAAAATCAAGGATGAACTCGGTAATGAAGGAATGAGTGAAGTTATTTTCGATGGCTGGGACCAGCCCCCAACGGTCTCTTTCACGAATTGTCCTGGTACAACCGGGTCATCGTATTTATTTAACTGGAACATGGACGATGAGTGTTCCGGTCCTTCGGCGTTGATAGTTGAGGTTTTAAGGGACGATTATGACTGGGAACTTCTTGCACCCGGTACAACCGGTTATGCCTGGAACAGTATTCCCTGCGGACCCCATGAAATAGTTGTCAGGGTGACTGATGAGGCAGAGCTGGAACAGACGGCTGTTTGTAATTTTAATGGTCCTGGAGTGGACCTGCCGCCTGAGGTCACAATAACCAACTGTCCTGGTCAATCGGGCAGCTCGCATATGTTTGAGTGGACACTTTATGACGAATGTACACCAACAGAATGGCTGGGGGTCGAAGTCAGGCTTGATTACAAGGATCCATGGATAGGGCTTCCCGATGGCTCTACCAGTTACATGTGGAACGACATAAACTGCGGAGCACATGGTATCGAGGTCCATGTAATGGATGTCAGTGGTTATACTGACGTAGATGAATGCTTCTTCCAGGGACCCGGGGAAGATCTTCTTCCCGAAATCGGTTTTATTGATTGTCCGACTTCAATTGTTGGACATGAGTATATTTTCAACTGGGACTTGTGGGACGACTGTATTCCTGAGGCAGAATTGGAAGTTAGCTACATGACACCGGAAAGCCTGGACTGGGAGGGTTTGGAAGCCGGTACAACGTCATTCGAATTGGTGGATATTCCCTGCGGAAACACCTGGTTTAAGGTCAGGGCGTGGGATTATAACGATGATCACGAACCGGTGGAAGCGATATGTAATTTCGACTGCATTGGCGACGACCCGGATGCATGGTGGGTGCCCGCATGCCCGAACGAGGTATATGTTGAGAATTACACTGTAGATTGGGGCTGGTCAGTAGATTGTATGGGAGAAATCCTGCCGCTTGTGGATATAAGAAAAGACGGCGGAGCATGGGAAGAATTAGAGCCCGGTGCCACTGAATACACATGGTACGGACTTGAATTGGGCTCCCATACGGTAGAAGTCAGGATAACCGATATTGAGGCCAGGCAGGTGGAAATTTACTGCGATTTCGAGCGTATTTAAGCGACCTTGACTGAAAAATCGGGTATAAATATCCCCCGGGATTAAACCGGGGGATTTTTTCACGGTCAAGAAAATAGGTTATTCCTAGAGCCACGGGAGGTATTTATCGATCTCGTACTGGCTGACATGAATCCGGAAGCGATCCCATTCAATCTTCTTGTTCTCGATGAACTTGTCAAAGATATGATCGCCCAGAACCTTCCTCACAAGGTCGCTTTTTTCAACTTCCAGAATCGCGGCGTTTAAACTATCGGGGAGTTCGTCGATCCCTTTCTCTCTTCGTTGATCATGGGTCATCTTAAAGATATCTTCTTCGATTGGATCGGGCAGCTCGTATTTTTTTTCAATTCCCTCGAGTCCGGCGCCAAGCATAACTGCGAATGCCAGGTACGGATTACATGCAGGGTCGGGAGAACGGAATTCGATCCGGGTGGCGTTTTCCTTGCCGGGTTTATACATCGGTACCCGGATCATCGCCGACCGGTTACGGCGCGCCCATGAAATATAAACAGGGGCTTCATATCCGGGAACAAGCCGTTTATAGGAATTTACCCACTGGTTGCAGACAGCGGTAATTTCCATTGCATGCCGCATCAGTCCGGCGATGTAATGCCTTGCGGTATCGGAAAGATTGTATTCATTGCTGTCATCAAAAAACGTGTTTCTATCACCCTTAAAAAGTGACTGGTGAACGTGCATGCCGCTTCCGTTCTGACCGAAAATCGGTTTCGGCATGAATGTGGCATAACAACCATGCTGCCTGGCGATTTCCTTGACAACGACCCGGTATGCCATAGCCGTGTCGGCCATTTTTAACGCTTCACCGTAGCGAAGGTCGATTTCATGCTGGCTGTGGCCGACCTCATGATGTTCGTATTCAACCCTGATCCCCAGTGTCTGGAGGGCATCTACTGTCTCCCGCCTCATCGTATGGCCCTGGTCGAGGGGAATGGAATCAAAGTAACCCGCTACATCGAGGGGTTCAGTGCAAGTGCTGTTTTTGAAATAAAAATATTCCAGTTCAGGTCCCACATAATATGTCAAACCGCGCTGCGAAAGCCGGTCAGTGAGTTTTTTCAAAACATATCGCGGGTCACCCTTGTATGGCGTGCCACCTGGATTGAGAATGTCGCAGATAACCCTGGCCGTTGCATTCCCGTTCTGCTGCCAGGGAAGAATCTGGAGGGTTGTCGGATCCGGCATCGCGATCAGGTCGCTTTCTTCGATACGCGCGAAACCATCGATCGACGAGCCATCGAAACCCATCCCTTCATTCAGTGCTTCATCCAGTTCGGAGGGAGTGATGGCGAAACTTTTAAGTACGCCAAGAACATCGGTAAACCAGAACTGAATCAGCTTAACGCCGTGTTCCTTACCGGCCGAAAGGACATCATCAGGAGCGTTGCAGTTCATTTATACCCTCATTCCTTTAATTATTC
>DAOVJF010000093.1 GCA_030673355.1 Planctomycetota bacterium
ACGGTCGTGGTCCTGTTAATTAATCCACCGACTGGCAGATTTCCCGTGCAGCTTCAATCGATGCGGTGAAATCAAAGCCAACGCCCCATTCACCGGAATGGCATTTTGCACATAAGTTAGCCTGGATCGGCGCCACCATTGGGTCTGATCGTTGATTTTCGGCAAGTTGCTCCGGTGTCCAGGTTTCAAGTAGATTAATGTAGTTGAGATGCGCTGTGCCATTCTGGTGGCACCCCTCACACCCGACATTCCAGTGAGTCTCGGGGATGAATTCATAGGTCATCAGCCGCGGTTTACGGTGGTAACCGTTGGCATGGCATTCGGTACAGGTACGGTCGTCCAGGCTGCCAGCGTCCTCGATGGTCCGGTACGAATTGAAGTGACCATGGTCGGCCCATGCTTCGATATAACCCGGATGACACTCAATACAACCATCAATTCCAAGGCTTCTGCGCGTAACCTGGCCTGTCAGTTCATCCACCAGAACATCGATATCATACTCGTGTGCAATCCCAGCTAACCGGGGATCGTCCTCATAGGACTGGTTAAGGGTGAAATTCGAGAAGGTATAGTCGAATGGTTTGCCATCGGAATCCAGCCAGATATCAATCCTGACCATTGATTTCCCCTGCGTTGAGGCCTTGGGAACTACAAGCGGAACGGGTAAAGGGGTGAATAATGATTCGCTCTCGTCAATTGGTACTTCCTGGTCCTGGTCAGCTACGTCGGCGGGATAGTATGCGGGATTTGCGGGATTTAATGTTGCATTTGGCGATGCGGGCATTGGCATATGGTTCGTGACGACCCGGGTCGCGATAACAATGTCCGCACCCTCAAACACGGATTCAATATTTACATCTTCCGGGAAACTGGCAGCGTCGGTTGCAGCAATTACCAAATCGACATTCATCTCACTGAGTTCGGCTATAGTTTCCCGGATCGCGGTTTCATACCCCTCGATTAAGATACCTGATTGATCCGTATTAACCTGCATGTCCTGGATAGTTACCCCGACAAGAGCCACCTGGAACCCATCAAGATCGATAATTTTATAATCCGGGAACGCGTTCTCCGCGGTATTTTCGCTATCATCGGGATTTTGAATGTTTAGATTGCACGAGGACCATGGAATATCATACAGGTCTCTGTAGCCGATCAGGCTGTCATGCCCAGTCCGGAGATCCTGGTGCCCTACATTGACGAAATCATAAGCCAGTACCTGATAGGCCTGGAAAATATAATCGTTTTTTTTCATCATGATCTCAACTGTGCTGCCTTGAGTTACATTACCGGTGTCGATATTCAGCACCGGCCAGTCGACCTCTTCGTGGATCCGACTGAAAGCGGTGCCGCGTCGGAGCATGCCGCCCTGAGGTATGGAACATCCACACGGCGTAAAACTTGAGGATGTGTTCGATGTGATCAGGAGTGTAATAGCCGATGGGATAATTACCTCTTCTTTCTGGTTAGCACTTACGATGAAGGCATAGTGCAGACCGAATAAAATCGCGACGAGTAAAACAACAATGCTGACGGTTCTTAACATACAGAAACTCCCTCTAAGATATTGATCCGTAACGAATCGTACACCAGACCGGGTGTTTCCCGGGAAGCAATTCCCCGAACCATTATATTATACCGAAATTCGAGCCAAGAGTTGCTTACTTACATCCAGATGTGGGGATACCGGGATCGATTGTGGACTGTGTTATTGCCAGATATTCTGAAGTGACTTCATATCCCAGGACGAGGAGGCACGTTGGCCGGAGCACTGGGATTGGCTTTTCCCGAGCAACCAGTGATCAGGAATAAGATAAAAGATGTGTAAATCAAATTACGCATTATGTTTCTTATCTCTGCACCTGTATTAAGAATTTACCAGAGATCAAACACCTGAACGCCAGTTTCCGATGTCAGGTATAATTTGTCATGCTGAATTTCAGCAGATTGTGAATATCTTAAAATATCTACTTCACCTATTACGTGTGTGCTTTCGGGAATTGAAAGATCCAGGATTTTGAAACCTTCTCTTTCAACCACACATGCCAGGTTACCTGCTGTGATAAAATCGTAAGGACTTTCAACGGGAAAGGAATGTACCTGCACTGGCACCTCAGGAGAATCTAAATTGAATACTAACATCGTGTAATCCCACGAGATACTACCAATTGCATATAAGTAATTTCCGGAAATAATTGCACGTTTGATATTTTGTCCAACGTCAATTGTATTGACAATGTGGGCTGTTTCAGGAGGGTCGATATCTACTATAATTATAGAGCCTGAACCGCTGCAATACGCATAACCATTTGATATTACCGGTCTAAATACATCTTCAACCGAATTTACCTCATAAATTTCTTCCAGCGGATCGATATCATAAATTCTCAACCAACCACTTCCGGCATAATATAAATATCCATCTGCAACTAGAATTTCACCACTATATTGGGATGAAGCTGGAACCTCAATACTCAGGATAAATACAGGATTTTCAATTGAGCTTACATCATAGATCTGTAGTTGCTGAATTGGCCATTCTAATGCAATGTAAAGAAAAAGTTGATTATTGAAATAATCGATGGATTTAATTTCGCCATCGATATTGATTTCACTCACCGGATGTGCTGACTCCAGCGGCAATATATCAATAATCGCAATTTGACCATGGTCGTCCGATGATCCACCAGTTTCAACATATATGTATTCCCCAGAAATTTCAATTTCGTCACAATCATCAATGAAATCGAGCTCTGCAGTGATATATGCTGAATCGGGTATTTCAGTATCCCAGACTTTAATTGATGTACTCTCAACCATACATGCGGTACCGTTATTTCCATCGACGTTTACATGTAAGCAGTCTGATGATATTACGTCGGCTGAATGTGCTTCCTGAATTGGATCAAAGTCAACTAAAATACAACTTGGGCCATCCCATAATCCCGCAACCCCATAGGGATCGATCCACATTCTTGTTTTCACGTCCAGTATTGATGGTTGGATTTCAATACTGTTAATCAGAATATTCTCATTAACATCCCATACAGTTAGATCCCCGAGTGGATCCTCGCCCGCAATAACTAAATAGTTATCGTAAACATCAAGGTTCCTGGCATTAAAATCAGTTACAGCGACACACTCCGCATTTTCCGGTGATTCAATATTTATCATGTGAATCTTGCTGGTATGTTGAAGGTGTCTGTGGAAATCCACAACATATGCATAGTCCCCAATGATTGCTATATCGTTGGCTGTTCCATGAACAGTATACGATTGCCAACCTAAATCCCAATCGTACGTCTGGTATGTATATTCGGTCATCTCATGTTCGAAAACAATATGTGCGCTTTCAGGTGGGTCTATATCGACAATTTTGACCCAACTAGTGCTCCCTGCGTAGAGGTAGCCATCCTTTACTTCAAGATCAATAAAAGGATTGGAGTTTAAATCGATAATATTTACTATATGAGCCTGTTCAGGGGGATCAATATCAATAATCCTCAAAACATCCGAATGCTCGTCAAAAGGAATATATGCATAACCATCAGATACCGTGATGACATCGGTCACGTCATTAGAAGGGTGGCCATCACTCAGCACAATACTATTTAAAAGTACAGGGTTATTTTTGTCAGATAAATCATAAATGTGTAGAGAATCAAAGTCAGCGATAATGTATGCATAATCACCATCCATGCAAACAGCTCGCGGTGATATCTTCATCCAGTAAGGTGTTATATCCACCACGTTAAGTGGAGGGTTCAATTCAGTGATAAATATTTCCAACGGCCCATCAAGCTCATCTGTTTTCCCCTCATCATCTGTAACTCGAAATTGCACATGATACACGCCAGTTGTGTCCCATGAATGGTAAGCTTCCGGACCTGTTTCATCATAAATACCATCCAGGTCCCAGTCCCACTCATGTAAGATTATCTCTCCACCATCGGGATCATATGAAAAATAACTCCAGAAATAGACTGGTTCATTAATTGTCTGTGGATTCGGGACTGCACCGGCTACTGCAACCGGGGGGCCCTCAACCCTGACATCAATTACCTGGAATGCTTTCATGTCAATCCATGGAAAATTTGGATTGTAATCATTGTCCTGCACCGAAATAAGGCATTTGTAAAACCCACCCGATGCGAGATTCTCATTGGACAACGCGACATGGTATCGGGCATATTCATCGGTCTCTGATTTAAATCCAGCTATCTTTTCTCCATCGAAAAGTTTGGAACATTCAATCAGAGGTGCATCGTGTGTTTCTTTTCCGCCATAGTCATAAACATCGATCTGAAGCCACGATATCCCGCCTTCGTCTGTCATATTTTCACTGAACGGAGTTACGACAATTTTCCAGGGCTCGGGTGAATTCGCATTCGGGCCAAAATCTTCCATCGGGTCATCGACCGGAGTTTCCACGGGGGGTGCCCAGGACGCGTCGACCGCGTAGCCGAAAACAAACGTGCCTACAGGGTATTTAATTGAGTATGTTCGCGTGACAGAATCACCTGCTAATAACGCGTTTCGAGTGTTCGACGGGTCATCCGAAATATGCCTGATGTACCCGTTCACAAGCGCATCGGGTAAATACTCCGATGCGAACACGCCCTGGAAATATTCCTGTATCGGCGGAGCCGGCCCGATCAGCAAGGTGTTGTAGAGCGATGTAAAACCATCCGGATTCAGGAACTCACCATCGCCGAACCATCTGTCGGACAGCCACAGTCCCGATTCAGGAAAAAAATGGCTCCCGTTGAACATCATTATTCCCCGTACATCGAAGATCGTATAGAGTGGATCGTCGTATGGGTGCGTGATTTTGAAGTCGACATTAATAATTCCCGGTTCGGGATATTCAATACCTGCAATTTCAAAACAATCCGTACACGGGCTGACCTCGAGAAATTTCAGAATATTCAGGTGGAAAAAACCTTCCCGTAGCGGCACGATTTCATACTCGACATTCTCCGGGTCGGTTACATTCATGTAGATCAGATTGTGAAACAGGGGAAAGTGACTGCCGTTGTAATCCGAAACTTCCCTGCCAGCGGTCAGCTCAGGCGTCAACACCTGATCTCCCGGGTCAACTTCAGTATCCGGAACACTGGGATTGCCTTTTCCCGAGCAACCTGTGATCAGGAATAAGATTAAAGCTGTGTGAATCATAAAGCGTAATGTTTTTATCATATCTGCACCTTAAAAATAGAATTCACCACAGATCGAACACCTGTACACCGAATTGTGTCGCAGCATATATTGTTTCCCCATCCAATTCTAAGTCAACTACATCATGATCCGTAATCATTGTGTTAACGATGAATGGGTTTTGGGGTACTGAAACATCAACAGTAAATATTCCACTATCAGACGCAATATAAGCATAATTACCTGAACACACAATATCATGGGCATCATCCTGCAATTCAAGGATTGATATTTGCACTGGATTTACAGGCGAGGTTGCATCGAAAATAATTAATTTTCCGGTGTTGTTATATGCGCCGTTTAATCCGGTTGCTATGATAAATAAATAATTATCCTTTATATCAATTCTATATCGACCACTATGGCTGGAAGGAAGTTCAATAGAGTTTACTAAATATGCGGATTCCGGAGGATCAACGTCAACAATTGATAAATAACTGGAGAAAGACCTCGGTGTAACATATGCATACTCACCATTGACAATAATATTCTCAGTTCGGATGTTGTTAGAGTCAAAATCAAGGCTAATCGAATTCACAATATGGACCGACTGTGGGGGATCGATATCAATTATTGACATATCCTTCCCACCACCAGGCACGTAAGCGTACCCATCTGAAAGATATATATTACGGTCATACGTATATGGCACGGATAATGATATTATAGTTGAGGGTTGTTGGGGATTTGCTACATTTATTATACGCAAAACATCACCATATTGACCTTGACCCATAGCATAAATTAAATCATCCTGGTATTGTAATTCCCATATTCCTTCTTCAAATTGTAGTTCACCAATTTTATGTGAGTTCGTTAATGGATCAACATCGAAAATTGAAACTCCATATCGTGTTCCCAGGTATAATAATTCATCTGACTTTGCCATTGCATTTACATAGCCTGGAAAATGGAACTCACTTAAAACACTGCATGTATCAGGTGGATCAGTATCGATAATCCGGATCGAGTCATAGTTTACATTACACGCGACACCATTCTGTCCATGGAAGAAATTGCTGACCAGATCTAATTGACAGGCAAGGTACCCTTCAAGGATAGGCTCAATATCAAAAATGTAAACTGGTGATGTATCCCACTTAAACGCGGCAGCAACACCTGATGGATCAACTGTAATTCTGTAATCTTCACTTAAAGGTGCGTCAATGTAACCTAGATAATGAAAATTGTTATCCTGCTCCCATATTCCTATATTCCCCATTTGAATTAACACATAATTCTTATAAACATCAAGGCTGTCACCACCACCTGTCTCGTGAATACACGTCGGATGTTCAGGGTCTGATATATCCAGTCTGTGGGTGATATCCGAGCAAATAAAACGTGCATCTTCAGCTACATATGCATAATCACCGATTATCCCTATACTTTCAGCAGTTCCAGGTAGTGTTTCCCCCATGAATTCACACCCCTCCATTCCATGATCCCAGACCTCATAAACCTGCTCAGGTGGATTTACATTGAAAACTCTCACACAAGTATCGCAACCGACATATAAATATCCCTCGTGAGCAGTAAAAGTAGTAGGGCTCATATCTATTTCCATATGGTTTACAATATACGGCTGGTAAGCTGAACTAATATTGACTATCAAGATACGTTTATCCCAATTAGGGTACGGAGCCTTACAATATATATAAGCATAATCGTCTTCTACATATAATATGGATCGTTCGGTAATATCGCCTGACAGCCTGTACAGAATACCAGGCAAATCAAATTTCGATAACCGCATCGGATTACCAGGCTCTGAGATATCGTAAATATTCAGGCTGCCAGGACTGGCTGTCACGTATGCAAGATTATCTACAATAAAAATTGCTTCAGGCCTGAAGTTAAACCAATCAGGTGTGATCTCAATCGGATTGGCCGGGATTCCATTACCAAAGATCGCCACGGTTAATGGGTTGTTAAGAACATCGGAATTTCCATTGTCATCAGTAACACGTAGTTGAACCTGATAGTGTCCGCTTTCTGGCCATGCATGGTCGACTACAGGACCGGCTGAGTCGTAAGTTCCATCGTTTTCCCAGTCCCATTCATAACTGATGATATCATCACCGTCCGGATCATAAGAACCTGATCCGGAAAAATATACCGGTTGATTCACTTGCTGTATATTTGGTTCCGAATGCGCAACAGCAACCGGACGCCCTGCGACCCTGACATCAACAACCTGGAATGCCTTCATATCGATCCACGAAAAATTTGGATTGTATTCGCTGTCCTGGACCGAGATCAGGCACTTGTGATAACCACCGGGTGCAAGATTTTCATTATTGATGGACACATGATATCGTGCAAAATCTTCTGTCTCAGAGATAAATCCAGCAATTCTTTCCCCATTAAAAAGTTTTAAACATTCAACCACTGGCGCATCGTGGGTTTCGTTTCCTCCCCGGTCATATACGTCAATCTGAAGCCACGAAGTCCCACCCTCGTATGTCATTTCTTCGCTGAATGGAGTTACAACAATTTTCCACGGTTCAGGTGAATTGGCATTAGGTCCGAAATCGGTCATTGGGGCATCTACAGGAGTATTAATTGGTACTGCCCACGATGCATCAACTGCATAACCGAAAACGAATTCAAACGCCGGATATCTAAGAGAATATGTACGCGTGACCGAATCACCTGCAAGAAGAGCATTACGGGTATTGTTTGGATCAACCGATATATGCCTGATGTAGCCGTTTACATGTGCATCCGGTAATACATCGGTGGCAAATACACCCTGGAGATATTCCTGGATCGGAGGTGCCGGCGTCCCGATCAACCATGTGTTGTACAGCGATGTGAATCCATCCGGATTTAATAACACACCATCTCCGTACCAGGGATCCGAAACTCTCACCAATGACTCAGGAAATTTACGTCCACCTTTGAACATCATTATTCCCCGGACATCGAAGATCGTGTAAAGCGGATCGTCGTATGGGTGCGTTATTTTGAAGTCGACATTAATTACTTTCGGCTCCGGCCAAGTGACATTGGTGATCTCAAAACAATCCGTACACGGGCTGACCTCGAGAAATTTCAGGATATTCAGGTGGAAAAATCCTTCCCGAAGCGGCACGATCTCATACTCGACATTCCCAGGGTCGGTTACATCCATGTAGATCAGATTGTGAAACAGGGGAAAATGACTCCCGTTGTAATCTGAAACTTCCCTTCCAGCGGTCAATTCAGGTGTCAACACCTGATCTCCCGGGTCAACTTCAGTATCCGGAGCACTGGGATTGCCTTTACCCGAGCAACCTGTGATCAGGAATAAGATAAAAGCTGTGTAAAGCAAAAAGCGCGTAGTAGATACCATCTCCACACCTTTGTGAGTGTAGCCTGTTTACTGAGTAAATTATA
>DAOVJF010000440.1 GCA_030673355.1 Planctomycetota bacterium
ATGAAATCTATACCCGGATCGAAACCAGGACAATTCAATCCCCGGAATCTCCAGACACTGAAATCCAGGCATTTCGAAGACACATGTGCAATCATTGCGAGGACCCTTCGTGTGCATCGGCATGTCCAGTCGGGGCACTAATAAAATCTCCGGAAGGCCCGGTATATTACAAGCCGGAGAGGTGTATTGGCTGCAGGTATTGCATTCTGGCATGCCCATTTTCAATACCCAAGTATGACTGGGAAACCTGGAAGCCTTTCGTTCATAAGTGTACAATGTGCTATGATAAAGTTGTAAATGGCGAACCGACTTCCTGTGCTTCGGCATGTCCGGTTGGAGCTATCAAGTTTGGCCTGAGGGACGATCTTATTGGCGAGGCTTACGCGCGGATGATGCGGGAACCTGAAAGGTATCAGAAGCATATTTACGGTGAAAAAGAAATCGGCGGTTTGAGTGTTCTGACACTTTCGACAAGCGCTATTCCCCTTGACGAATTCGGGTTCAGAACCGACCTGGGAACTGATAGTTTCCCGAAGCTTTCATGGTCCGCTCTAGCAAGAGTGCCCGGGATATCGATCTATGTGGCCGTTTGGCTGTCACTTGTTTATTTCATCACTCACCGGAGAATGCCTGAAGAAATCGGTCAGGATAAATCTTCCAATCAAACACTGGATTGACCAGCGAGGAACTAATGATGCTCAAGGCTTTACTAAAGGCTTTATTTAAACCTACACCGTGGAATTTTGTGGGTTTGTTTATCGTAATTGCCGGATTGGCAGTCGCATTTTTCAGATTTGTCTACGGGCTCGGTTCTGTCACCAATCTAACCGACACGTATCCATGGGGAATCTGGATCGCATTCGATGTCATGACTGGGGTCGCGTTAGCTGCGGGAGGATTCCTGGTTGCGGGAACCGTCCATATTTTTAATCTGAAAGCTTTCAAGCCGATCCTTCGACCGGCGGTATTGACAGCATTCCTTGGATACTTCCTGGTAATCATCGGAATACTTATGGACATTGGGTTACCCTGGCGTATTTACCATCCACTGATTTTCCCGCAGGTTCATTCGGCAATGCTTGAAGTAGCTTTATGCGTCATGGCGTACTTTGTCGTTCTGTTTTTTGAATTTCTTCCCGCAATTTTTCAGCGTTTAAAGTTAAAGGTGGCATACGGTGTAATTCATGGCTTTACAGTGCCGTTGGTGGTTGCGGGCGTGGTGCTTTCCTGCCTTCATCAATCGTCCCTTGGATCCCTTCTCCTTTTGACCAAGGAACAGCTTTCACCCCTTTGGTATTCACCCAGCCTGCCTTTCAACTTCTTCCTCCAGGCAATAGCAATTGGATTAGCAATGGTTATTTTTGAATGTAATATGAGCTCAAGGATGTTTGGACTGCCTTTAGAAAATAAGATTCTAACCAGCCTCGGCAAGGCTTTATCCATCATTCTTGGATTGTATTTTGTGTGGAAGCTTATCGATATGACCTACAATGGAAGCTGGGCAGCTCTTAACCGTTCCAGTTTCGAAACGTCCTGGTTCGCAGTTGAATGGGTGATCGGTGTAATCATACCATTTGTTATCATGGCAGGGCCGCTTCGGGCCAACCCGACTGCCAGGTTCTGGGGAGCATGTTTGGTCGTGTTCGGAATTATTCTGGCAAGAATTAACGCAACGCTTACTGGTATGTCAGTCAGCATGGGTGGTATTTATATGCCATCGTGGCAGGAAATTTTGATATCCGCGGCAATTATCAGTGCCGGACTCCTTATCTACCAGGCCATAGTACGTAACCTGCCAGTCATGGAGCCTGATGTGAAGGAAGCTGAAATTGAAATGGCAAATTTGTAATTCGAATAATTAAACTGGAATTAAGTCCCCGATCTTATCCACTCGATAATTATTTGCAGAGCATCGTCGTCCAGCAGGGCGGGATGGTTTCCTGACTCCATTAAAACTATAAGTGAGCTGTTATCAGGATCACCGGGAATTATCGACCCTGAGTCCATCGCGGCCTCAAACGTGGATAGATCGAGTCCTCCAACGGCGTTCGACCCATGACATGTTAAGCAACTGGCTTCAAAAATCGCTGCGATGTTGTCATCCCATGCCTGGGCCATATCCATGGTGTCTTCTGCTTCCGGCTCGCTGGTTGTGTCAATTTCGCTGGTTGATTCCGGCTCACTGGTTGTTACCGGCAAAACATCACCATTGATCCAGGCTCGCACAACAATGATATCTTGCTCGGAAAGCAAAGCAGGATGGCTTCCGGATTCCATTTTTGTAACAAGTGAGCTGCTATCAGGATCACCGGGAATAATCGACCCTGATTCCATTGTGGTTTCAAACGTGGACAGGTCGAGCCCTCCAAGGGCATTCGACCCATGGCATGGTAAGCATCCAGTTTCAAAAATCGTCGCGATGTTGTCATCCCATGCCTGGGCCATATCCATGGTTTCCCGTGCATCCGCCTGGCTGGTTGAAACAATGTCTCCGGAAGAATCCAACAGGGCACCATCCTCGATCCACGATCGCACAGTGATGATATCCTGATCGGAAAGTAAAACAGGATGGCTTCCGGATTCCATTAATATGATAAGTGAACTGTTATCGGGATCACCGGCTGTTATCGAACCCGAATCCATAGTTGCTTCGTACGTGCTTAAATCAACGCCGCCCATGGCGTTCGATCCATGGCATCCCGTGCACGTGGGTTCGAAAATGGCTTTAATATCGTTCTCCCATGTAGCTATTAAAACTGTTTCCAATTCGGGCTCAACCGGCTCAACGACATCGAATTCCATGCTTGAAGCCAGTTCTGTCTCACGAAATTCCCGTGCTGCATTCTCCAGGGTCATCCCGGATGGTGCGCCGTACAAAATCCACTCGTGAACTGCCATAAACTCGGAGTTGGAAAATTGGCCCGGGTGTCCCCCGGCTCCAATTTTAATAAGGATCGGGCTCTCGTCGGGGGAGGAAAGCCTAATTACGCCTG
>DAOVJF010000375.1 GCA_030673355.1 Planctomycetota bacterium
CACCCGTTGAAATGACAAGGGAAACCCTTAGACCAATCCTATTTATTAAATATTGATTCGAGATCATGGACATTTCTTTTCGCCCGCCTCCATCGGTGAAATACAGGGGACATCTCTTTTCGCCCGCCTCCATCGGTGAAATACAGGGGACATCTCTTTTCGCTCGTCGAAAAGCAGGTGTCCCCCTCAATGCTAAATATGTCCAATCGATTATTGTTTAACAGGATTGGTCTTAAACAATGCTCTCGGGAATTGATAATACAGTTGTGCTGGTTTAGACTTTCATTCATTCCGGGGCAAATGCAGGAACAGGACACAACATATCAGGAGTAATTGAATGAATTTTTTCAAGTTGATATTTTTTTCAAGCGTTATTTTAATACTGGTCGGCTGCACACCACCACCATCCGATGAGACTCCGGGTTCAAACGAAAACGGGGCAACAGCTCTAACTGAAAGCGACGATCGACCTGAACAGCCTGCAGATATTTCCGGTTCACAGGCTGATACAAGTATGCAGGTGGAAGAACCCGATGAGGATACCGAAGGTGATCCCTTATTTGTGATTCATACCATGGAAGACAGCATCTATTATTTCGGCTTCATGAATCGCAGCGGGGATGTTGTAATTGAACCTCAGTTCCTTGCTGCAGAGCCTTTCTCCGAGGGGCTTGCACTTGTGGCGGCAGGTGAATTGCCTGATCTTCGATGGGGATATATCGACAGGTCCGGTCAGTTCGTCATTGAACCTGTGTACTGCGAGGCCGGCAGTATCAAGGAGGATCTGGCATGGGTAAGAGTATGCCCGGAGGGTAGTAGTGAAGGTCTTTGTGGTTTCATTGATAAAGAAGGCAACATGGTCATTCAGCCGCAATGGACGTATATTCGCGATTTTTCTGAGGGTCTTGCTTTTTTATGGCATGAAGAATATTTCGGGTTTGTTAACAAGGCTGGGGAAGTGGTAATTCCGCTTGTATATGAGTACGGGGATTTTATTGACGGTCTCGCGGTCAGTCTCAACCCGGATGAGGTGAATTATATAGACAAAAATGGCGATGTTGTACTTGAGTTGGATTTCGACAGAATCCGTCACCACACTGACGGCCTGTCACCGGCCATGAAAGATGGATTGGCCGGTTTTATCGATAAATCCGGCGATATTGCGATCCCCTTGATCTATCAGGCTGTTACTGACTTCGTTGACGGGATCACATGGGTCTGTGATTTCGAGAAATGGATGGTAATTGACACCGAGGGTAACGTGTTATTGGAGACCGAATATCTGCCGGCAGGACCATTTTCGGAGGGCCTGGCCCCGGTGCAGATTCCCGAGGTTGATTTTCTCGGTTATATCGACATGACCGGGGAGTTCGCAATTGAAGCAATATTTACCGATGCAGAACCTTTTCAAAATGGCCTGGCTCTTGTGAGATTTGAGGGCGGTTACGGCTATATCGATCCCTCCGGGGAATACGTGTGGAAGTATGTCTATTGATATTTCCCCGATTACGAGTCCCGGATATGTAAAATGTCCTGGCTGCATGTTACAATCTTCATCATGAAAATCTTCAAAAATTACATTCTGATAATTCTTATCTGCACGTTCCTGATGATTCTGGTTGGATGCCCCCTTCCCGCGCAGGACAACCAGGATTCAGGCGGCACTGACATAGCAGGTGGGCAGGGCGGTAATACACCTTCTGGAACGGATGGGGGAGAAACTACCAATTCCGGAATTTCCATTGACCCGCTCCCGATAGAGATGCTTGTAAAACTGGGCTACGATGAATCCCAGCTTGTAGTCGGCGATAAAGAGTTGCTCCCGGGTGACGAAAGGCTGGTTTGGAACCTGGTCATAGAAGATGCGGAGGGACCATTAGCCACTGCTGTAATTGATGAGGACCGGTCGCTTGTCGAATGGCTTCGTTTTGAGACACCGCCCGATGATTCTGCCCCGCCCGTTGTGAGACCCGGAGACGACCTTCCCGAAAGGGTCGCCGGTGCCCTGGGATTTGCCGATATGGGGTATAAGCCAATGCAGGAGGGGATCGGTGAGCATGGGGTTAATGAATATCGCAGATATGAAACATCGGGTGACTGGGAAATCTGTGTCAGCCGGGTCAGCATTTACGTAAAACCTGATGAAAAAACGCTCGTATCGATAAACTGGCTGGAATACCAGATTCCGGATGAAATTTCAGTAGAGATTGACAGGGATGAGGCAATTGCGATCGTAGCTGAACTCTTTGCTGACACCAGTTTTACACCTTCCAGAATGGAGCTTATTCTGTTTCAATTCGGCCGATCCCCAATTTTGGACATTGTGCTTGTATGGGAAGTTGTAACTGACATGGGAACATTAAGGATCCGATGCGACGATGGGACCTTTTTGTGACAGGGAATTTAATTATTATCCCGCTGTTTTTGACTTATTAACTTTTCATCTATCAGGTGCGCCGACATTCCTGTCGGCCTTTACTGATGGATGACGACAGGAATGTCGGCGCACCTGTTGGTTTCACGGATTTTTAAAATATTTTATGCAACAAGGCAATAAATATTGTATAATATATGCTACTTATCTGTTGCCGGAAAATATCAATAAACGGGAGTCGCGATGACCCTTTCAAAAACCAGGAAAAAAAGGAACAGGGACAACAACGCTAATTTTGGAAAGATTCTGAAAAGGCATCGGGCCGGACAGAATTATTCACTGAGAAAACTTGAATCCGAGAGCGGGGTGTCCGCTTCCTATTTGAGCCGTCTTGAAAAAGGGGAGGCATCGGCAACCTTCGAAGTGATTACCAAAATCGCGGACGCTTTCGGTATCGAACCGGCTGAATTTTTCCCCGGCCATGAAGGCTTCGTGCCCAGTTACCGCAAGGAATTCGGTGAACTTCTCGAAGACCCTACGATCCAGGTTATGCTCAGGGCGTTTGTCAGGCTTGACCCGTACGCGACCAGGGCCATCGCTGTCGCGACAACGCACTGGATCGAGCTACTGAAAAGGGGGCTTCGTCCAGTGCCAGATAAGGCAGGTGTTTTTAAAATTAACGAAGAATTCGTCGAGGAAATGGAGCATTTCAAGGGATTTAAGCAATAGACCGGTAAGGATCCTAGACCAATCCCATTAACTAAAGTTTGATTCACACCGGGCAATCCCTTACCGAAGTCCATCTTAAACCAATCACACTTAACAGGTATTTTTTTTTAATAACTTTATTTCCGGAGTTCTTATGGTGGCCCCTCGTAAAATCGGCCTGAGCGCCAGCGAAGGCAGGTTTTAGGAGGGTCTGATACGTATCAATTTTTATCTAGTGGGATTGGTCTTAAATGCGTGGCGTCGACACGCTGAGTGAGACAGTTACACCCGCGCGCCTTGAAATTCTTCGGATCGAACGTGCTTGTCGACGTACATTAATGCTAAATATATCCAATTAATTTTTATTTAACGGGATTGGTCTTAGCCGGGTCGATTCTCCTGGTGGTGTTTTTTCAGGTGAATATCGATTTCAGTTTCATCTGAGGGTTGCTTGCTGTCAATAAGGCTCAGCCTGACCTTTCCTACCATACTTCGCGCGGTTTCATAAACCGTATCGACATTGATTCCATGCTTGTCCCACAGTTC
>DAOVJF010000135.1 GCA_030673355.1 Planctomycetota bacterium
CTGGTCAGGTACGATTCGCCCGTGAATGTCCCATGCCTGATATGGTATCGAACCCAGATTTCATCACTATCAGGTCCAGGATACCCAAAGGTCAGCGAGAAGGATGTCGCGGTTTCCCGAGGCACATCCGTTCCGTCCGACAACTTCTGGGTTCCGTTGTAGAACCACGTAGCCGAGTGAACATCGTTGAGGAAAAGAGTCAATGCCCGCTGGTGGCCGAATTCAACCGACTGGGTATCGGTGATAATGTGCAGGGTATCGATCCCCTCAAGGAAAACTGCAACGATCCCTACGGCAATCAAGGTTGTCAGCCCGACCACGAGCAGGCCCTCAATCAGCGTGAAGCCCTTTTGACGAGATCGGTTCAGTATTTTTCGATATAAATGCATTTGTTCGCCGGTTTACTGATTCAAGCTGTCGACCCCAATCCATCTGACTTCAATCCGCGCAACTTCAAATCCCCGGTAAAACATATCATAGCTGCTATTCTGTGGGTTAGACACGAAATGCAGAACTATCGTGTCACCGGGAATCCAGGGTGTAAATATGTTTAAACCTGCGTTTCCCGAGAGCGGGCCCATATACACATTGCCGTCGGCATCTTCAACCGTGACCCAGTCGGTTCCCGGTCCCGGTTCGAGATCGAAATCACCGAACTTGGCTCGAATTTCAGACGCGCCGGGTACGGTGAACGGGAACAGGATGTCCTCATTGTTATCGTAAATTTTGTGCTCCGGATAGTCATCCAGATTCGGCAGCCTGTCGACACGTGTCGGCGTATCCCGGTAAAAACTCGTCTGAAACCTGGCAAGTTCACTTGTGTCATCCTGCCACCAGGTTACCCGCTGCCATGTTGAGATCCTGGATGAATTTGTCGCCGGATAAAATTCGATCACCACATGCACGAGTTCCTTGCGCTGCTGAATTGCATCGCCAAGGCTGGTCGCATCGATATAAGTCCGCCGCGCAAGATCAAATCCGGATCCCAGGTAGTCCGGGAAGTACATAATTACATTGTTGTACTGGTGCTCGCCTGTTTCACTCCTCCACTCCTCCACATAATTTGTGGCATTGCTGTACCCGTAAACCTCGATTTCACTTATATATGGGTAATGAAATGCCGCATCGTAGTCGGTATATGTATCGATATTGTGAACACCGAGAACACCGCACTCCAACGGCTCCACAGGATTGTTGAATACCATCCAGATATCGGATGACCCGTAACCCTGGTCCTTGATTAACTCCAGCGGAATAACACTACGCTTCCATGGATCGTAAATCTCTCCATACTCAAGGGCATCTACTGAATAGAAGAAATCGAAATTCCTCTGCCAAGTGTCCTCGAGATGAGGAAGGTAATCCATATGGTCGGGAAGTACCGGGTCGGAAGGTTCCGACATTTTCTCGCTGACATTAAAGCGGTTATCGTACAGAATACGCGAAATTTTCGTCTTCACTGGGAACGAGCAGAAAATATACTGGTAATCATCCGGGGCTATTTCACCGGGATCGTCGATAATCGGATCGCCGCCAGGATCTCCGATATTCGGACCGCCGCCTCCGAACGGATCACCGATTATGGGGCCGCCGCCTTCATCGTCCCATCCGAGACTGTTATCAGCCCCCATCCAGCGAGTGGGCGTTGCTCCCTGGTTGAAATGTGCCCGTTTCCCATCGAATGCGGCATGCCTTGAATAATATGAGTAGTTGGTTTGCAGGTCTCCCGATGCAACTACATAGACATTACCGCCTAACGCCTCGCTGATTGCCAGGTCCCTGAAGTAATCCGGAATCTCCTGGATATTTCCCGGGGTATCGGTCTGGAAAAATGGCAGATCCTCGAAATTTGCGTTCCTCAGTGCTTCGAATTCACGAGTGGCAAGATATACAAGTGTACTTTCATTCCTGGCAATGGTGGATGTCGTAGCTGCTGTGGATAGGGCCATCAGGAATCCGGCTATGGCTATTCCAAGAACTAATGTCGAGATGATGACTTCCAGCAGGCTTAAACCATCCTGGTCACGGGTTAAATTTCTAACCGTTATCTTTTTAAATATTCCAGTTTTTCCCAGGGTAAATTTCATTTGAATTTCTCTATGACAAGAATTAATCCAATCCAAGCGATCTGAAGGCGCTCATTGCCTCGGACGTTCGATCGTAATACTGGCCGTACGCCAGCTCCTGGTAATCTGTTACGTAACTCAAAATGCCGCCCGTACCCTCGATATAACCGACACGATCCAGCTCAAATCCCGAGTAACCCTCATTATCATCTCCATCACCGACCAGGCGTACCTGGGCTGTTGTGCCGGGTATCAGCACCCAGCCATATGTCGCATGGAGGTCAACGATCGTATCCGGGTCAACACCGCCGCCGCCATATGGGTCTCCTATAATCGGGTCCCAGCCGCCCTGCTGCTGGCCGCCTGGTTCGTCCGGATTCACCGGGTCCCCAATTTCGGGACCTCCTTCCGAGCTGTCCGATAAAAGTGTCGCTATCAGGATTCCGAATTCATCGTATATTTCAATCCTGTCGCCCGGATCGATATCGAAGTTATAACGGTCGAAATGCAAACCGATAAGGGTCGCGTCCCTGTACGTGTACCACCAGTCGGTGCGCTGCAGGGGTGCATTGCCGAATGCGGGATATCCGGTATTCAGAGGATAGTTAACGTCTGACCGGATTGTCGGCGGCGTATCGTCGTCATCCGCTCCATCGGATGTCGTGTACCCAACCTCCGCTATTCGGAGCCCGTAATTACTTGAAGTACTGTCAAAGCCGTCGAAATCGTCCGAGAAAAGTTCGATTTCCATTTTCTCTACAATTCCACAGTCGATTATCGCACCCTTAAGTTCGTCGACGTTGTACCAGTTATTACCGGGGGTCTGGACAAGCAGATCATTCGCGCTGCCCAGGGCTGCATAATAAACGTTATCGTATATGTCACGAATAATATTTCCGGGAGTATAGATTCGAATATAGTCCGTATTGCCGGCGCCATCATTCGTAACAGACAAATCGACCGCAGCGCTGAATTCCACGGACCAGTTGTCGATGGTTCCGACACCGGACACGGCGTCCGTGTTCGGACAGAACGGACGATAGATCGTCTGGTAACTTACATAGTTTCCCGGGGGAACGGGAGGTAAGGGCGGGAAAGCGGGGAAAGTGTAGTTTATATTGTTTGAGGCAAGGAAATTTTTGTGAGGGCTTTCCATGATCGGGTCCTCATCCCGTACCCAGGCGCCATAGCTATCCGTATATTCCAGACCGGCTATTTTATATCCGTAATTATTCACTCCATCGGTATCGGTACCCGATGTCCTCGCCAGCAGGAGGAGGATTCCCAGTGGAAGATCCGGATTTGTACCGAACCGGTTGATAGCGGGAGAGTAGTAATCCGAAGGAATGGGATTTCCGCTGTTATAAAAAACAATGGGCGCTACCGGAGCATCGTCACCGGCATGGAACAGGAACAACGTATCTCCATCATCGAGCGAGAATTCGGGACTGAACTGGATCCGCATCTCTTGGTTAAAGAACTCTGTCGTCAACGGCTCTGCCTGGAATGGCGAGTAAATGACCTGGATATTGAGATCGGCCGGAGGAGTTAGCGGGATTATTTCATCGTAAGGATGAGGCGTCTCGTAATATGCCAGGAACCTGTCCATGTCGAACCCGTACCTGACCCCCTTGATCTTGAATCCATAATCCATGCCGGGAGACGGGGGATCGGCAGCATAAAGGAATAAGCCAATTGTAGTAGTGTCTAGTTCCTCGGTGAAAACTTCGGTCGTGTTCGTGTAAGGACCCAGTTCATGCTCAGGGATAATTACAGGCGGAAGATCAGTGTTCTGGAATCGCTTTTTATCCACAAGCCAGCTAGATACAAGCAGAGTGTCGCCGGCATCGATCTGGACCTCACCGGGATTTGCCATCAGGCGTATACCGGTAAGGCTTCTGCCCTGGTGCCTCGGGTCCTGCTGGTAGGTTATGGACCAGGATTTTGACGAGGGTCCGATGTAAGGATGTTCGGTCTGAATAATCGGGTATGGCGCCATCCTGGATGGCTCGGTGACACCGGCCTCTCGGACATCGTATGTGTACTGATCGGCAGGATATTCAGCGGTCAGGAATTTGAAAAGGGTTTCCTCTCCAGTGCGATCTTCTACTTCACCAATGCTGTAAGCGACAAGCTTGCCTTCTGACAAAAGTGGCGAGAACTCATATCCGGGATAGTCTTCGCTGAACATGAAATCATCGTGGTAACGGTAAAGTGCATCGTCCGAACTACCCGGGATCAAATCAGTGTCGCTGTTGTATGTGGAAACGTTTGAATCGAATGTATATGCTGTCCGCTCGGTGGTGCGGGGGAAGCTATCCAGCTCCCTTGCAGTTGTGTTGCCGCTGATCAGGAGTTCCGCCCTGAGAATGTCATCGGATGTGGAAAGGGCATATGATGGGTCCATGTACACCGGCAGAAGCGATTCATCGACGCTGTAACCCTGACGGAGCCGGGCGGTTGCGGTTTCAAGACCGCCTTCCGCGACCATTTGAGCTGATATCCTGTGCTGGTGTGTATCGGCGGCATCCAGAGATTGGATACTCACCTGGAGTGTAATATACCCGAGTATGGCAAATACCGTTGCAACGATAAGCACGGTGATTAAGACACTACCTTGCTCATCTCTAAGTTTTCTGTACGTTCTGCCTAGATTTTTCATTCAGCCGAACCGCCTGACAGTTTCCTCGTGGCGATAGACACGCCCAAATATATGCTCACGCCCCTGAGCTACCTACAGGGTTGCAATTATTATGCCATCATCAACCGGCGCAGTTCATATAAGTTATGAGCTTGCCGGTTATTTTTTATCCTGGAGGTGATGAATGAAATTTAATCCTCCAGGAGTCCCCGTAAATGTTAAAAACTCCCGTATTAAACGCCATTCAGCCGGTAAAAAAGCATCCAGCCAAGCATTGCTGCATTTAATACGATGTTTAAATTATCGGTTAAATGTCTGAGAAATATTCCATTTTTCAGACCGGTACATTTTATATATAAAAATAGTATGTTGCAAGCTGCAACATCCTGTCAAGAGCCAGGTGCAAAAAAATCCATTTCTGACCCGTATTATTATAACCACTAATTATTATCAGGCAACCCCTGGCGCTCTTGATCAATTTCAAGGATTTTTAATAAGATTTAAAATCTTACAACGCTGGAAGGCCATAACTCCGCCAGGCGCAGGGATACCGCCAGTATCGCTTCGAGCACCGGCGTATGGGTTAAAATCTCCGCTACCCAGCCCATACTCGCCTGAAGGTATAATTCCGATGCCGCCCCGTACGGCGCCTGGCTGATAATCAAACCAAGGAGGCCCCCGAATCGAACTCCGGCCCAGTTCCATGCGCGTAAATATACAGACCCGTCTACCCGGCACCATCCCAGGATGGCGAGGATAACGGCTACCGGAAGGAACACCGGGATGCCCGCGCTGCGGCCGCCTGTCCATAAAAATACATCCGTTCGCGCGAAAAGCCTTTCGTAAAACGCCTGCTGTTCTTCATAGCCACCGGTTTCAGTTGGAAGTTGAACCATCTGGAATTTGCCCGCATTGAGTTCTATCGGCAGTATTAAAAATTCAGCCCTGATCGATTCGTTCTCCCCGATCAAACGCGCGTCATCCCCTATTCCCCAGACCAGAAGTATCACAGACACCATGCCAACCAGAAAAAGTGCGATCGAGCCGCCCGTTATGTCTTTACTCCCCAAAAGCATAACGTATATCCCGATAACCACCAGCGGTGACAGCCAGATCAGGCCGTTCCAGCCGATAACATCATGCCATATGAGCTCCATTATTCGACCCGGAGCCATCGTGATCGGCTGAAGGTCGATCATCTGTACGGGCAGGAGGGTTCCAAAAAATAAATAATTTAATACAAGCGCCATAAACACCGGCACAAATGCCGATATCCCGAAAATTACGACATTTTTCATCTGCCGCTTCTCATCCATTGATTCACTGGTTGAAACGAAGAGATAGAACAACCCGAAAATCAGCCATAACCATCCGGATGGATGGAACATGCCTGAAATTCCCGCCAGGATCGCCGCCATTACCAGGCTCTTTACCGTCTGCTTTTTTTCAAATTCGAAAAGAAGAACCAAGACCCACACTGAGAGCGCGGTAACAGGGAGATATGGCGACATTGTTCCGAACCATTGAAAGGCCAGCGACCCTGCTATCACGGCCCATGCCGCCCAGACCGGTTTTGTGCCATCCTCGCAACCCCAGTACCTTGCGAGTCTGACCAGCCCGCCAAACAGAAACAGTGCCCAGGGCAGAACCCCGAGGAAATTCACTAGCCAGCTCAGCATGGGAATATCGGCGCCGTCAAGTGGACGGTCCACGATTTCAGAATAAACCCGCGTGACCGCACCGTAATACATCATCAATACCGGGGTGGTCCTCGGTATAAAATTCCTGCCGATTTTCACAACCTGCGCGGGACGGATTCCAGTTCCAATGAAATCGGTGCCGAGTGCGCGTCCGTTCCCCTCGACCCATCCAACAGCACTCGCCAGCGGGAACATCTCACAAGCGGTATCGGGCTTCGTTTTCGCGAGAATGCCCACGAGAAGTACGAGGATCAGAAGTGAGATTACATATGCCCGGCGTGCAGGATTCATTTTTACGGGAATTCTTACAGGCTAAGAGAGAAATCGCATCATGCGTGGTTAACTGAAACCCGGATAGAGAAAAAGTATCGTTACCGAAAGCACCCAGAGCGCGAGACAAATCACAAGCGGACGATCGTTTAACAGAACCTCATCCGGGGCTTCCCCGGCGTCTGCTTTATGTATTAATGAGTGATATCTGAATATTCCGTAAATAACAAACGGGATGGTCAGCATCAGGCGATTATCGGGATGCCCCGACGATGTGAAAGTGTAAAGCGAATAGCTCATTATATTTACACTGGCC
>DAOVJF010000232.1 GCA_030673355.1 Planctomycetota bacterium
ATTTAGAAGCTGGCATGAAGAGTTGAAGGAAGGTAATGCCTTTCCCGACAAGAATCCCGAGGCTTTCGCAAAATGGGGTATTGAAGTTCTGCTTCCCGAGATCAACAAGTATCGCGGCCAGGATGATCTGTTCGATCTCATGATGAATATATAATATGGTGATTAAAATAAGGGTAAAATGGCCCTGTCCCCGAAGTTTGAAAAAAAATACTTTATGGTGGGTTCCTTAATTCAATCTTCCAGTCCCCGATGTCTCCGGATCAATCTCCCGACATTCTCCTTCTCCCATCTTTCGGCAATTTCCAGCCTGGGATACCGTCTTTCGAGTTCTTTAAATACCCTGTTATGGATAATGCGTTTATTTCCCGATCCCTGTTCCGGCGGGGCCACCTGGTGGCAGATCTCATGCCACAGGATATGCTCCACGACGAAATTCGGGATATCCGGAGCGTCGAGAATCGCGTTAACCAGGATCAGCGGCCCTTCGGGCATTTCGCGATGGGTTCCCCACGTGATCCCGTACCGTCCCGCTCTCGCAGGCGACCATCCCAGCTTCGGCAGGGGGTCAATTGGATTATCAAGCAGTGGAAATACTCTGGCGAATGTATCCTCGAGGTTATGGAACAGCCCGCGTGCCGGATTGATCACCAGCCTGCTTTTACCATTGACGATTTCTTTCGGCATGTTACGCTCGATATACTTCTGGAACCGTTCCATGTCTTTCGGTTTCGCGGAACCACTCATGACTGTAGCCAGGTCGAGAAGGTCGGATTCCGCGGCCCGTTGATAAATCTGGTGGATGTTCAGCACTCCGTTTTTTCCAACCGATGCCATCACGAGTCGGTTTTTTTTCCATTTAACGGTTTTGACCTTAAGCCCCTGCGCCTTGACAGCCTTTAACGCAAGCTGTTCCACTTCCCGGATTCGAGACGGGTCGGGTAATGGAAAATGGTCCTCTGTACTGAAAAGGCCGAGTTGTTCGCTTACTTCAGTCATACCGGATGGATTCTAAACAAATTTGTACCGTCAGGCAATCGGTTGTGGGAAATTTTGAAAAAAAATAATTCCCCTGGCTCGGAATATTACATGCCTATTGAAAAAATATATTGTGGAAAACCTGTAACCGCTTGTATACTTACCTTACAGGATATACATTTTATACCCTGATTGAGATTCCGCTGGTTACCATGGACGATTACGAAATCTACCCGAAACAGAAGATCCCGACAGGAAAGCCCTTAATCCGGGAACTTGCTTTAAAGGTCGCAAATGACCCGAGGCTGCACGCGTTGATCCGGGCATCCGACAAGTACCTTGACGCGATCGGGTACACGGAGCACGGTTTCCGCCATACCAGGCTTGTCGCGAAACGCGCCCGCGAACTGGCATTGACTCTTGGCCACACTAAAAGAATCGCCGAACGTGCTTTCCTTGCCGGGCTCACTCACGATGTCGGGAACTTCCTCGGACGCCATATGCACGGGATATCATCCGCCACACTTGTGTATCCAATCCTCGTCGATCACGGGATCGAGTACGATGATATCACCACGATTTTGATGGCTGTAGCAAACCATGAAGAGGAAGTTGGGGTAATAGTGGATGAAACCGGGGCGTGCCTGGTAATCGCCGATAAAACAGATGTTCATCGGTCGAGGGTTCGATATCCCGATCCAACCACGCAGGATATCCACGACCGGGTTAATATCGCGACAAAAAGTTGCAGCCTGACAGCCGATCCGGTCGAGAGGTTGATTAAAACAGAGGTTATTATTGATACCGCGATCGCCAGCGTAATGGAATATTTCGAGATATTCACATCAAGAATGGTGATGGTGCGAAAATCATCGCGGCTGCTGGGTTGCCGGTTCAAACTGATCATTAACGACACAGAACTGTCGTAAACTTACCGATAATTTCAAAAGAGAATCAGTGAAGCCGCCTTGAATATCTGCAAGGATAAGGATGAAATTTGCCAGTAATTATTCACCTATTGTTTAATGTTGAACTATTTGGGTCAAATGTTACTTTCATATTAAGATATTATTATTGAAGATAGGGTGGGTTGTATATGTTGGAGGCATAGATATGAATATTGCCATAAATCTATTTGTGTTGCTTGTGGTAGTTGCTGCGGTATTTTTAGTTTATATTCGGATGAGATGGCAGGTAAAGACTTCTGCCGAATCAGACACCGAAAGCAGGCAAGGCAAGGAAAATAAAAACTTATCGACACAGGCCGAATCAATTTCGACCAGTCTTCAGTCTGCCAGGTCGGCTGGAGATGTTGAATATGCTTCGGAAATCGAAGTTGAACCTCAGGACGAAATCCCTGGCGATATTGAAGAGCCAGTACCAGCAACATTGAATGTTGACTTTATAAAGTCGTTCTTTGTGCCCGAAGAAGAAGGGATATATCACAGAAAGGACACTATTCCAGACACCGCATGGAGCGATTTGAATTTTGTCCTGAAGGAACTTGTCAAATTTCCAATAGAAGTGCAGGAGCTGCTTGATGTTTTAAGTTCCACCGATTCATCAGCGGCCACCGTTTCAAAAATTTGCAATAAGAGCGTCGGGATCTCAGCCATGGTGCTGAAGCTCGTTAACTCCTCTTATTACGGGTTGGGACGGCAAATCAGCGACCTTAAAGAGGCTGTAACCCTTTTGGGATTCGATGAAATTCGGCAGACTGTGATTACCTTAAACCTGTTCAGTATGGCGGACGTGGTCAACGATCGGTTCAGTATCCATGACCTCTTCAAACATTCAGTCGCTACTTCCAATATTACTCACTGGCTTTCGCATAAAACCAAGATAGCGGTGAGCGCACCATTATGCAGTTCGGGTTCTCTGCTCAGCGGTATTGGGAAAATCCTCCTGTTCAAATGGCGAAAGGGTCGATTTGTCGAGACCATCAAGACATGTAAAAGGGAGGGAATTCCGTTAATGGAGGCTGAGCTTGAGACGCTGGGTATAACTCATGGTCTGGCAAATGATCTCCTGACTAACCTGTGGAAGCTTCCTCCGACGCTGTCCAGGGTAATAAAGTGCAGCACACTTCCGGAATTCGACGATGATTATCCGGAGATGGTCATGATCTACCTTGCCGGCCAGATCGTCAGGAATTACATGCATCTGGACGATGGTGATTATGTCAACAATGAGATAAGAGATGATGTAAGAGAATTCCTGAATCTTAAGGAAAAGACAGTTTCAGAACTTGCAGATGATTACTTCACAAAGTATGCCGACAGCATAATTCAGGAATTATCACCAATTGCTGCACTGTAAAGGACTTTAGATCAGGCTAAAATCAATTCTACTTGATAGTATTTTTTTCGTTTCGGGGAGAAGGTATATTTCCATTGTTATTCAATGGTAAAGTCAGGTTTAACACCGGTGAAAAATGGCATGTTCCCGTGATTAAAGGTTTTTAGATCAGACTAAGACAAATTATCCGCAGGATCACTGCGGGTTTTTTTAATCATTGGGAATTGTCCCGATCGGGAGATCGGAGTGGTAATTTTCCCGGTTCCGGAATAAATTTAATTGAATCTGTTAAAGAATTAACGGTGATCGCTCTCGATATTATAATAGATGATTTTTTAACAAAAGATTAAAGGATTGGTAAATGCATACCGGACTTTTAATAATTGGCATTTTTGTTATCCTGTTAATTGTGATTCTATTTTACATTATGCTCCTGGAAATAAGGAGGAAGTCCGACGCATTACGGTCGGTGCAGGAATCCCTGGATGAAGTCATGTCCGGGAAAAAGCCGGATAATAATGAGCCTGTTCCGGATATGAAAATCGAAAATGTCCAGGAATCCCTGAGTAGACCTGAACAGGAAACAAAACCGGTTGATGAAGTTCCAGAATCAGTCACATGGGATGTGGATCATATTAAGTCCAAGTTTCTGCCTGAAGACGATGGCCTGTATCATAAGATTAATCTCATACCAGACACTGCCTGGTCGGACATGAAGGATGTCCTGAAGAAACTGACCAATCTGCCGATTGAATTGACCGAGTTACTGTCGGTCCTGAATGCACCGGACTCATCCTCGGCATCGGTATCGAAAATCTGTGACAGCAGCGTCGGTATCACCGCGATGGTCCTCAGAATGGTCAATTCCGCTTATTATTGTTTAGGACGACATATCAGTGATATTAAAGAGGCTGTCACAATCCTTGGATTCGACGAGATTCGCCAGGCTGTCCTTACAATGAGCCTGTTCTCTAATTCGAATGTATCGGGAGCCAATTTCAAGATCAGCAGGCTCTTCAAACACTCCGTTGCCACTGCGAATATCACCCCATGGCTTATCAAAAGGGCCGGCTTGAAAATCCATGCTTCCAGTACCGGTTCAGGAGCCATGCTCCATGGTATCGGAAAGTTATTCCTTAACAGATGGCGCAGGGGTCGATTTGATAACGCAATTTCGATAGCAAGTGAAAGCAAAATCTCATTAATGGAAGCCGAATTGGAGACGCTTGGAATTACACATGCCCTGGCCGGTGAACTCATTGCTATTAGAATGCACCTGCCGCCTGCCCTTACATACATTATCAAAGCAAGCAGCCTTCCCGAACTCGACAGTTCGCTCCCCGAACCGGCAATAATTTATGTTTCCGGCCAGATAGCCAAGTACTATTTCGGCCTGGACAATGGTGAGGATCTGGTCAAGGAAATTAACCCTGAAATCAGGACTGTTCTGGGCCTTAAAGAAAAATTAATCTCCCAACTTATCGATAAGGACTTCGCCGAATATGCCGATGATTTTATGTCGGAACTTAACCCGGTAATCCGGATTTAAAACCCACCCACATTAAGATTAGGGGGATACTAAAACATATTTTAATTCGTGTCGACCTTCCAGAGGCCGCCTTCCCGGCGAACGACTATTGTCATCTGCTCAGTATCATCGCCTTTCTCGATCTCAACCTCATAGACATAGAGGTCATCCGAAAAAGATCCAGTCTGGACAACAACCATCCGGGCGCTACGGTATGGATGTATAAAATGTTCGATTATCACCTGGTCCAGAATCCCTTCTTCTTCGTAATAAACCAGGGCTTCCTGAAGGAAACCCGCCATCTCACGCGTACTGGCCTGGATCATAGCGTCGAAATCCCCCGACCTGTACGCGTTCCACCATGTCTCAAGGGCCTTTTCGGGTGTCGAGAGGTCTATTGTCACACGGGTCACATCCGCCGATAAACTCCCGAATTCGGTTTCG
>DAOVJF010000240.1 GCA_030673355.1 Planctomycetota bacterium
GACATCTCCATCCCCCAAGCCTCGAAAATTCTCCGTGTCGAACGTGCTTGTCGACGATACTTACAATTAAAAAAAAACGCGTGGCGTTGACAAGCTCAGTGAGACATCTCCATCCCGCAAGCCTCGAAAATTCTCCGTGTCGAACGTGCTGGTCGACGATTGTCAATGCTAAATATGTCCAACCAATTTATTACTCAGTTGGAATCAATCTCACTCACAGGTACAAGTCGGACTCTTTGACGTGTTTCAGCATCCGTGATCCCGTACGACACATCCCTCAACTCTCCATTCAACCATAGTTCCATCTGGTCGCTTCCATGGGGTGCGAAAGTAATCCCACCCTGTCCGGGCGGCAGTACTGCCCCTATTCTCCACGAACCTTCCGTACTCGCGACCACACCCCGGAATACCGCGCCAAAATCATTTACAAACGGAGGGCCCGAATAAAGCGAATAATGCCCGACCCTGACCGTGTACCTTCCCCCTCCCCATCGATGAGAACCCGCACCAATCAGGTTTGCCTCTCCCGACGGGTGCGGAAATATCGCTTCATTTACATCCCCCCATTTCCAGAATGAACTATCGAACCCGAACGTTGATTGAAGCTCAGTAATCGCATCAAGAAACGCGGCACCCATTCGATTATGGATCTCGTACTCATTATCGGGCTCGAGCCAGTCCAATTCGGTCTCCCCCTCAAGGTAATCTTCGAGAATCTGAATCCACCGATCCTCGTATGCAATGTAACCGGTCACACCGGATGGCAGGCGATTATTGATGCAATTTTGTATAAGTTTCAGTATCCAAACCTGGTAAATTGTCGCGGCAATACTGTCCTTTGACAGATGGTAATCCCACTCCGCTATGAGTTCAATATACCCGGAAATTTCAGGATTGGCTTCTGTAAAATTTCCTCCCAGGGCATCCAGGAGCTTTGGAATAAAAAATCTCGCCGGCATATCGAGATCGTCCATCTGGAATCCACGCATGTCCTCGAATGTGAGTCCATCCGGATTGGAGTTAACCATTTCGATTATCCGGCTCACCCTGTTATTTGCGGTGAATGAATATCCAAGCGGCCTGCTTCCATCATCTTCAATAGCATCCAGCGGGATATTGTTAGCATGCGCGATATACCCTTCCTCAGGATCGATTCTGTGTGGGAGATCGTCATATGGAATAAACCCGACCCAGTCCAGCGACGAGTCCCTGCCATCGACCGGACTCCTGCCGTCGTAACCATTCCTTATCGGGATATCGCCAATAAAAATCTGCGCGATTCTACCATCCAGCCCATTTTCAACTACACACAGGTTCTGTGCCGGCGAATGGTATTCCCGGAAAGCCTCATAGAATTCCTCGATCGTTGAAGCGGCCATTGCCTTACGGTACCCGGTTACATCGTCGCTCGGATCGATGCCGGTCCATTTCAGGGCTGTGTACGTTTCGATTCCCTGTGCGATAACCGGTCCGTGACGGCTTGTGTAAATTTTCAGAGCATATGTCCGGGTTTCACCGGTAGAATCCTTGTACACTAAATCATCGATGATAACCTCGAAATCCACCCACTCACCATCCACCTCGTACTGGTTCGAGTCATCGGGATTCAAATGTTCGATAACCATATCCTGGCAGTCCGCGGGAAGGTTGCTTGCCCCCCACGCGATATTCTCATTGGCGCCAAACGGGGGAAACGGCATTCCCGGAAACGTTACTCCCCAGCAATTGAACTCTTCGCCATCCAGCACAACCTCGTAAAGAATAGAGGGCGCGAAATAATTAAGATGAGGGTCCATCGCGAGGATCGGTTCCCCGCTTTCGGTCATCGACCCGTCGACAGCCCAGATATTGCTCGCGTTCAGATGTCCGCCGGATGAAATCCCGGCCAGTGGTTCAAGCCATCCGGATATTAATTCCTGACGAATCCATTCACCCTGAAAATCCCCCCCCGATGAAAAATAGCCGGGACTCTCGTCGAACGGCTGTCCTTCAACCTCACGATCATCTGTAACAGGCTCCACACGATCGACTTCAGTATTTTCAAACTCCACCGGATCCATGATGTACTCGGGTTCGAGTCGTGGCGACGGCGGGAACATTTTCGACGCGACCTCCTCACCCATCTCATCGATCAGTGTTCCGTACATTTCCTCGTCCCATGAATCCGCGGCCAGCCAGACCGCCACCAGGCGCGTGACTGCAAGGCAATCCGATACCGTCCACGGTTCAGGCTGGTAATCCATCAGTAGAAATTCAAACGAGAGAGAATTCAGGTGCGATTCAATATACGCGTTCACACCATCGGAAAACGCCTGGAGATATTCATGGGTCAATGGGTCGAGAAGTTCGACCGATTCATCCGCGGCGCGGCCAAGGCCAAGGTTGCGGTGGTAAATATCCCAGTGAAGCTGGCTCTGTCCGGCAACCTCCGCGATCTGGCCTCGCGCGAGCCGGCGGCTTCCGTCCATCTGCCAGAGACGGTCACTCGCGACCGAGTAACCGTACCCGAAAAACAGGTCGTGGTCCCCGGTCGCCTTGATTGTCGGGACGCCCCACTCGTCACGGAAAATTGATACGGGTTCTTCAAGCCCATCAATTTGAATTGTCTGGACATCCAGTTCATCCTGGGCTTGAGTATCCAGCGTAATCCCGGGACTGGAATACAGGCATCCGAGAACAATAATTACCAGTAATAATAACCGCGATTTGTCCATATATTTGTCCAGTTAAATCTGTTCCGATTCTCCCCCATATTTTGACTGTCGTTCATCCCGAAAGGTTGAAAATCGAATGCGCCACCGAGAAATAAATCAATAATCCCGCTATATCCACAATGGTCGTAATCGCCGGGCCGCTGGATACAGCCGGGTCGAGTTTCATGAATTTAAATCCAAGCGGAAGCAACGCGCCGACCAGGTTCGATACGAAAACCGTAATCATGAACGCGATTGATACCGTCGCGAACAGCCTTGGATCCCCGCCCATAATATATGCGATCACTCCGCCGACAACACCGAGCAGAAGCCCGATAAGAATTCCCATCAGCGATTCCCTTATTACGATTTTCGATATCGATCTCGTGTCTATTTCCCCGACAGCAAGTCCCCTGATGATAAGCGTCGCGGATTGTGTCGCGGTATTGCCTGCCGACCCGACAAGCATGGGCACAAAAAATACCAGCGCGACAACCGCCTGGAGAGTCGCCTCATAATGTTTCAGAATTCCACCTGAAATTGTCTGTGCGATCATCAGGAGGACAAGCCAGATAACACGTTTCTGGAACAAAGTTATTGTCTTCGTATTGAAATAACTCTCCGGGAGTTCCGCGATGCCCGCCATACGGTACGCGTCCTCGCTGGCCTCTGCCTCAATTATATCGGTAAGGTCATCGATTGTGACAATTCCAACGAGTCGATTTTCCTGGTCGACAACCGGGACCGCGATAAGATCGTACTTCTTCGCTAATTGTGCCGCCTCCTCCTGGTCGTCCAGAGTATTAACCGAGAAATATTTCCTTGTCATTATGTTGGAGATAAGTGCGTCTTCCGGCGCGAGCAAAATATCTTTAAGAGACACCGTCCCTTTCAGTTTCCTGTAGGAACCGATCACGTAACAGACATAGATCATCTCCTTGTTGGCGCCGACACGCCTGATATGCTCGATCGCCTGGGCCGCCGTCCAGTTGGGCCTGACCTCGACATGCTCCGGCGTCATCATTCGCCCGGAGGATTGTTCCGGATACCCCAGTAATGTCGAAGTCATCTGACGTTCAGCGGGACTGATCGATTTCAGAAGCTCTTTTACGACACCCGCCGGGAATTCCTCCAAAACCTCCGCGCGATCGTCAGGATCCATCTCCTCGAAAATTTCGGTGGTCTGATTTTCCGTAAAAAGTTCGAGTAGGTCGGACTGCTGGTCGGGGGGAAGGTCGGTAAAAACCTCCGCGGCGGTCTGTTTGTGGAGAAGGCGAAAGACGATTACGCGTTCCATTGTTCCGAGTTCACCGATCAACTCCAGCGCATCGGCTGGATGAAGGTCGGACACGATCGCCTTGACATCACGGAAATTCTTTACCCGTAATCCTTCCTGGAGTCTACCCAGGATTTCCCTTGTCTCTTCCATATCAGAGTGGATATCATCCCGGGATATTTATATCCCAGACCTTGATTGTCCCGGCATAGTCGCCGGTGACCATCTTGCTCCCATCCTTATTAAAAGCGATAGCCGTTACAAAATCGTCATGGATACGGTGCGACCCGATTTCCTTATGGAGTTCCAGATCCCAGAATTTTAATGTCATGTCGGCCGAACCTGTCGCCAGAATTTTCCCGTTCGGATGAAATTTCGAATACTCGATATAATTCGTATGGCCTTCGAGCACAAATTCAGGCGGATCGTAATCATCGGCAATTATTTTCCTGACTTCTATCGCGCCGTTCTGTTTTCCATTTACTTTCAGTCCGACACCCGGATGCATATCCTCATCTCGATATTCCGAGAGTTCACCCGGGATCACCATGCGCACTTTCCAGATATCGAGGTCGAGGAAATTGAGCTTGTCGTCCGACATGTAAATAAGGTTTGAACCGTCCGAGTCAAACATCGCGGCCTCATAACCAGCGCTGTCGTAAAATCCCCTGATCTTTGAGCCTTCCGGAAGATCGTAGATAATAAGCATCGACGTCGAGCGTGAAAAGAAAAATTTTCCGCTCTTATGAACGCCGATTTCCCTGACTGCGTCCTGGTGATCTTTAAATTCTTTTTTTAGATTAAGCGTAATGTCCATGACTCTCCTCGTTCCCGTGAGTTTGCACAGGATTACGTAATTACCCCGGGAATCATACATTAACCGGAATATTAAGACCAGATGTAAAAGTGTGGGTATCAGGAATAGACTTAATCCCCTAAATATAGGGGACATCTCTTTTCGCCCGTCGAAAAGCAGGTGTCCCCATCAATGCAAAATATGACCAACCTAAACGGGTGCCGTTGACAAGCTGAGTTCGGACGGGTGCCGTTGACAAGCAAAGTGAGACATCTACATCCCGCAAGCCTTTAAAAATCCCCGTGTCGAACGTGCTTGTCGACGATTTTTACAATTAACAAAAAA
>DAOVJF010000179.1 GCA_030673355.1 Planctomycetota bacterium
CATCTATGCGAACGCTTTTTCTATGGAAAAGTGGGACTAATTTCCCGCTTCTTTTTTTGCATAAGATTGAGATGCCTGCGCCGATTGAAATAGAACGTATCGAGAAAACTGTCATCGAATACCTTGAGAGCGAAGGTTACGAATTTGTCGACCTTCGTGTCGGTGGCAGCGTTTCGCGCCCGGTGTTCGAGATTTACACCGATATCGAAGGCGGGATTACTGCCGGGGATTGCGGAAAAATCGCAAAAGCTCTCAGGCTTCGCATGGGCGCCGAGGGATTCCTTGACGATGGCGCCACTCTCCTCGTGAGCTCACCCGGTCTTAACCGGGTGTTGAAGCATGAAAGGGATTTCGATCGATTTAAAGGGAAACAGGTCCAGGTCTGGCTTGAAGAGCCGATATCGGGACGAAAAAAACTCAAGGGGACCCTTAAAGGGCAGCAGGATGGGTCAGTTCTTCTCACCGACACCGAGGTAGGGGATATTGCTCTCGCTCCCGGTCGATGGAAGGAAATCCGGCTCGTGCCTGAATATCCTGAAGGATTTAAATGAAAAAACAGGAAATCCGGTTGCCGCAACCTTTTGCGTGTGTAACTTGAGGTTAAACGACATTGAAAATATTTTTCTGCTATAATACTACGGTTCGTCTCCTGAAAGGTGACGGTCGTGTTGCACGTGGATCACGTGATGAGGTGATTATTTGTGCATTTTACTGAGCTCGAATACGCAATTGAGCTGATTATGAAAGAACGGGGGGTACCCGAGGATATCGTCATTGACGCCCTTGAAGCTGCTTTGACCTCCGCTTACCGTAAAGAGCACGGCAAGGAGATCCAGCCGCGTATTATTGTGAAACAGGACAAGGGCACCAAGATGGATGTTCATCTGCTCAGGCGTGTCGTCAAGGAAATGGACGATCCTGAAACTGAGATCGGCCTTGATGAAGCCCGCATGATCGAACCCGAGTCCGATTACGATGATTTCGTTGAGACCGAAGATCCCAAACTCAACCTCGTCTTCGGGCGTATCGCCGCACAGGCTGCCAAGCAGGTTGTCATGCAGCGTATCAAGGAAGCTGAACGCGACATTGTCTACCAGGAATTCCTCGGACGTGAGGGTGAACTTCTTACCGGGAAAGTCCGGCGTCGCGAAAAGGGCCATGTTTATATCGAACTTGAAAGAGCCGAAGGGATTATCCCGCCTGGCGAGCAGGTCGAAGGCGATCGGTATGTTCCGCGGACCACTATAAAGGCTATCATTCTCGAAGTTAAGCAGACCCCTAAGGGTCCGAAAATTATATTGTCCCGCGCGCATCCTGATTTCGTCCGGCGCCTCTTCGAACTTGAAGTGCCCGAGATTCTCGAGGGCACGGTCGAGGTCGTAAGAATCGCGAGGGAGCCGGGTTTCCGCACAAAAATGGCCGTCTATTCGAACTCTACCGATGTCGATCCCGTCGGCGCATGTGTTGGATCGAAGGGAAGCCGCGTACAGGCTGTTGTCAATGAATTGAAGGGTGAGAACATCGATATTATTCACTGGACCGATGACCCGTTCGACTTCATCGCCAATGCCCTCGCCCCCGCGAAAGTGTACTCGGTCGAGATTTTCGATGACGAGGAGAAGGCCGAGGTTATCGTTCCGGACGACCAGGCATCGCTTGCTATCGGCACCAAGGGCCAGAACGTTCGTCTCGCCGCCAAGTTGACCGGCTGGGCGATCGATATCAAGAACGAGCAGGAGAAACTTGACGAGGAAATGAAAGTCCGCGAAGTCGAGCGGAAATCATACATTCAGGAGCTTATGAATAATCCGATCTCCGATCTCCCGTTGAGAAAACCCGCGATCGAAGGCCTTGTTGAAGCGGGTTATAAAGTGCTGGGTGATCTCATGGAGCGTCAACGGGATGACTTGCTCGAAGTAAAAGGCTTCGGCGAATCTTCACTTACCGATCTTGAAAAATTCCTGAACAAGCACGGGCTGACTTACGAGAAATTCGAGGAGAGCCAGGTGGAAGCCAAATCGTGAGGGTGCCGGGCGAAGATATTGATTCGTTAAATAATAGGGGGATTAATATATTGAACGAACCGGTGCGAAGGTGTGCCGGTTGCGGTAAGAAAACCGGGAAGTCGGAATTTATCCGGGTCGTACGGCTTCCAGGGGGGACTGGTGAAGTAGCTTTCGACCCGGAGCTGAAATTTGAAGGGCGGAGTTTGTATTTCTGTCCGAAATTGGAGTGCTTTAAGACGCTCATGCGACGCAAGGCTCCAGAAAAGTTGATGAAGCAAATAATCCCGGACTTTATTCGGGATAATATAAAAAGCTACCTGTCCCAAACGGAGCGTGTACAGATGACGTAACGAGATGATATATTCTCCATCCGGGACGGAGCTGGAGGTTCAGTTAAAAGTATGGTCCGAGTTCACGAACTGGCCACAGAGCTCGAAGTCCCATCAGGCAAAGTGCTTGATGTCCTTAAGGCCCTCGGTGTCGAGGTTAAAAGCCATATGTCTACCATTTCCGACACTGACGTCACTAAGGTGAAATCCGCGCTGAAATCAAAAAAGATTGTGCGTGGATCCAGCACATTGACTGGTAGACGGGATTTCCGGGTCCGAGATATCTCATCAACCTCGACTAAGAGCCCATCTGTACGCCCGCGTCCCACTATGCGGCAAACCGATACCGGCCGTCGTATGACTACTCGCAAGGTGATCAAGCGAGTCGTACGCCGGGGCACTCAGGATGATGATTCAACTTCAGGTGTCAGGGTAGCTCCTGAAAAACCTCACAAACTTCCAGCGGTACCGGATATTAAAAAAGCTGTCGAAGACCTGGATAGAAAGGCTGAAGCCAAGGCTGCAGCCGAGGTCGCTGCCAGAAAGCAGGCGACACACGCTAAGGGTGAACATACCCGGCCTTCCAAACCAAAACCTGGAAGAGGGGATGGCAGGGGTGTAAGCACTCGTAAGGACAGGAGACGACGCGATAGAACAGGACCTGATGTCGCTGAAAGAAAAACAGGCAAGTCTGAAGGCAGGTATGCTCCTGTTGGAAAAGCAGGAACCAAACCCGACAGAAAACGTCCACCGAAACCACAGGTCCCGAGAATTCCCAAACCGGCCGATTACCTGAAACCAAAGGAAAAAGACCTGTCGGTATCAATGGAAAAATTGGCTGCCGGCGGGCTAAAGACAAAAATTGACAGCAGTCGGGGCAAAGGCCGGGGCGGAAAGAAACCTCTGCCGGAGAAAGGGGGCAAGCGCCGGAAGAAAATCATCAAGGATGATAAGAAGGGTAAGCCCATTCCCCAGCGTGGGCGTGGTCGATCTAAACGACAGCAGGTTCAGAGCCAGCTCGATACTTCCACAACTTTCCGCAAACGCAGACGGGGTCGCGGTGGAAAGCGTGATAGAAGGGATAGTTTAACCGTAGTGGAAGCAGCGCCGAAGGTTATAAAACTCGGCGAGCACATTTCGATCAAAGGGCTTTCCGCACAGACCGGCCTTAAATCAGCCGAAATTATCAGCTTCCTCCTCAAGGAGCTTGAAATATTCGCTAACATCAACCAGACCGTCGACCAGGAAATCGGCGCTCTTATCTGCGATTACTTCAACTTCGAGTACGAGATGCAAAAGGTCACTGAGGTTGAAGATGTTCTTGTTTACGAAGAGGACAAGGAAGGGGACCTCATGCCGAGACCCCCTGTGGTAACCGTTCTCGGTCATGTCGATCATGGAAAAACCAAATTGCTGGACGCAATCCGCGGCACCGACGTTGTCTCAACCGAGACCGGCGGGATCACCCAGAAAATCGGTGCCTTCCAGGTGGACGCACCTACTAAGGATGGGGGTATGAGGCCGATTACTTTCATCGATACTCCCGGTCACGCCGCTTTCACCGCGATGCGCGCCCGGGGTGCTGAAGTTACCGATATCGCGATCCTGGTCGTGGCGGCTAACGATGGTGTGATGCCCCAGACGCTCGAAGCAATCGACCACGCGAAGTTGGCCGGTGTTGAAATTATGGTCGCGATTAACAAGATCGACCTGCCCGGTGCGAATCCCGAATTGGTTAAGCAGCAGTTATCCGAACAGGGACTTGTCCCCGAGGAATGGGGCGGCCAGATTATCATGGTCCCGGTCAGCGCGAAATTTAAACAGGGAATCGACGACCTTCTGGAACAGTTAATTCTCGTTGCCGATATTCTCGACCTGAAAGCAAATTATGAAAGGATGGCGGAAGGTGCGATTATCGAGGCAAGGCTGGATAAGGGCCGTGGGCCTCTTGCTACTGCTCTTATTAAAAGAGGCACACTTGAAGTGGGCGATTATATTGTTGTCGGGCGGTCGTGGGGACATATCCGCCAGATGACGGACGAGGACGGTGTGCCGATCGAACATGCCGGGCCATCGACACCTGTTCTCCTTTCAGGATTATCAGCCGTCCCGGCCGCCGGTGACAACCTGAACGAGGTTAAGGACGAGAAAACCGCTCGTGATATTTTCGAGAAACGCGAGATGGATCATCGCCAGGGCCGTTTGCAGATGGTTAATACCATTTCACTCGAAGATTTCTATGAGAAACTTGCCAAAGGTGAAACCAGGGAACTCAATATTATTCTTAAGGCGGACCTTCAGGGTTCCATCGAGGCCATTCGCGGACAGCTTGAAAATCTCTCAACCGATGAGGTGGGCGTAAAATTCATCCATACATCGGTCGGTAATATTACCGACAGCGATGTCATGCTGGCGATGGCTGCGAAAGCGGTGATAATCGGATTCAATGTCGTTGCGAGTCCCGAAATTGTTAAACAGGCCGCGATGGAAGGCATCGATATCCGCGTCTATAACATTATTTACAAAGTTATCGAGGATATCCATGGTGCGCTTGAAGGGCTTCTCGAACCTGAATTCCACGAGCAGATCGTCGGGAAAGCCGAGGTCCGGCAGATATTCAAACGCACCGGTAAGCTCGTTGTCGCCGGCCTTTTTGTTAACGAAGGGAAGCTTATTCGCGGGTATGATATGCGGATAATGCGCGATAGCGAGCTGCTTGTGGATATGAAACTCGGCAGCCTTAAACGGTTCAAGGATGATGTCAGGGAAGTCGAGAACGGCTACGAGTGCGGTATCATGCTCGATTCCTTCACCGACCTCAGAGAGGGTGACGAGATCGTGATCTACGAAACCATCAAGGTTTTGAGAACACTGGAAAGCACACGAAAGGAAAAATAAATTTCAACCAGGAGGCCAGACCATGTTCGTTGGGCTTCTCACCCTCGAAATTCGACTCCCCGGATGCGATACGCTGAAGGAAAAAAGGCATAGATTGAAAGGGGTTATTGAAAGGGCCAGGTCGAAGTTTAACGTGTCGGTGAGTGAAGTTGGAACGCAGGATGCTCACCAGGATGCTTTGGTTGGAATTTCGATGGTCAACATGGAGCGTTTGATTATCGAGCAGGTGTTCGCGAGGGTCGAGGAATTTTTCGCTAACGGTGACGGTCTTCTCGTTAACCTGAGCAATATAGAGTGGTTTTGATTTACATTTAACTTTACTACTAACGCTGGCATATATGCCGGCAGCATTTTATTTTCTCATCGGTGATATTTCCGATCCGGTGACAGGACTAAAAGATATTCAATGCCTGACGATATCAGAATGAAACGGATCGAAGCGTTCTTCAGGGAAGAACTCGCCCGGCTTGTATCGAGGGAACTTCGCGACCCGATTTTCGAGAGTAAGATTATCTCCTTTTCTGAAATTGACGTCAGCCGCGACCTTTCGAATGCGAATGTCAGGGTGACTGTTCTGGGCGATGAGTCCAGATTAACCGAAATTGTTAAAGCCCTTAACGCGGCGACCTCGTTTATTCGATCCGAAATCATGAAGGTTTCCGATTTCAGGAAAGTCCCGAAATTCAGGTTCCATGAGGACCGCACGATTGAAACAGCTTCGAAAATTGAAAGCATTCTGGACACGCTCGATATCCCACCAGGGGAGGACGGCGGGCTAAAAGGATCTGATTGAAAATAATGTC
>DAOVJF010000030.1 GCA_030673355.1 Planctomycetota bacterium
ACATCAATGTTAAATATGTCCAATCGATTTTTGTTTAACAGGATTGGTCCAAAATATGATTCGGGCAATAAAAAAGCGCCCCGAGGGCGCTTTGAGACAATTTTAAATTTAAATGTTTACCGTTAGAAAGTCGCGCCGGTAATTGTTTCAGCCGCCGGGCCTTCCTGGCCGGCCAGATCGATCGCAGCTATCCGGTAGGTATAGCCGGTGCCGATAACTATTGCCTTATCGATCAGGACAATTTTGTCCCTGCTGACGTCAAGGTAGGCTGCTATAAGCCCGGGTATAATGTCGTTGGGATTCGCCGGGTCATTGCTCGTCGGGACATCAATCGTGTACCTGATGATTAACTCACCGCCTGGGAATATTTCCGATTCCTCTACCCGTTCGATTGAATATTGAACGACATCCAGCTCCGGATTTACATTCCATTCAACTATAATCCTTCCGGGATTTAAGACATTCAGGAGTCCCGTGACAATCGAGGGAATGAAATCCAATGGGGTCAGGGTAATTACGTTTGATTTTTCGCTCTCGAAGCCTTCCGAATCCAGAGCGGTGACGTAGTAGGAGTAAGCGATGGTGTTTGCAAGGTCTGAATCAACGAGGGATAAATCCGGGTAGTCGTCGCGTATTACCGTAAATTCAGGGATTCCCTCGAATAAGCGATAGATCCGGTAGCCGGTAACGTCCCCTGAGACACTTGCTTCCCATCCGAATTCAACTGAAGCGTCCATCGGTACGCCCTGAAGATTCCTTGGCGGGTCCGGCGGCCCTTCAAGCGGATCGTCGATCGGCCCGGAGAAACCGGGTATGACAGGTACCGCTTTGGGGTATCCTCCAACGTAGGCGATCGATGATTCCCATCCTGTGTTTCCGACCGCTGAAACTCCGAAGTAATATGTGCTTCCATTGATCAGGTTGAAAACCTGGAAGCTTGTTGTGTTAATTTCCTGACTATCGTATTTCGTAAATTGAACTCCGGTTTCGGACATGTAAACGAAATATCCCACTGCTCCGGAAACCTGGTTCCAGTGGATAGTCACGGAATTACTCGCTGTTTCGACAGTTAGCCCGGTTGGTTTCCCGCTGGGATAGGTCGGGGCTGCCGGGTTTGTGTCGCCTCCACCACCGCCACAGGAAATTAATGAGCCAATGCTGATGGCAAGGATAAGGAGCATGCTTTGAATTCGCATAAATACCTCCACTTCCCCGCATTTTTTTTGTCGCGGGTTAGTAGTTAACAGGCTATCACATCGTGGCGGAGTCGGTCAACTAAATATTTATGTTGAATGCAAATAAATGGGAGCCGGCCCCGAGCCAGTGAGATTATTAAATACTACTCTTAATATCCTTTAATTAGAGTAAATCTTGTCTTTTAAAGACAATTTAATCATGATTTACTTTTGACTTTACTATTTACCGGTTCTATAATCCCAAAAAACGTAAGTATCGAGCGGTACTACGGTATTATTATGGAAACATCCGTACAGAGCTATTTTAGCGTCATAATTCGCCATTGGAAATTACTGGCTGCCATCGTCCTGATCCCCACCCTCCTCGTGGTTATTTTGGTGTTATTTATTTTAACCCCGGTCTATGAGGGCAAGACAACTATCATTTTCCCATTGAAAACAGCGTCCTCGTTCATGCGCAGAAGTCTGAGTGAGATGGATATCCCGCTCATGGGTATGAGCAGGTTACTCGACACTTCCGCCACCCTTTATAACCATATCGCCATTCTCGAGAGCCGAACACTCGCGTTACGGGTAAATGATTTTCTGATTTCGGAAAAAGGCATCGATCTTATGTCTACATACCCGGAGCTATGGAAAGACAAGGACCTGACCGATGATGAGCGTCTCTATAAACTTGCCAAAATTATGCGGGAACGGATCGATGTTGGCGACGCGAACAGGGGTATGGCCACGGTCGGCTTCCTCCATACCGATCCTCTTACCGCTTCTGAAACCTCAACCGCTTACGTGATGGAAACCCTCAAGTTCCTTAATGAACTCAACCGCAATACCCAGTCTGACCTTGTTTTATTTCTCGAAGCCCGCCAGGATGAGGTTGAAAGCGACCTTGAAGTCGTTGAGACTGAAATTCAGTTTCTCAAGGAGGAAACCGGAATTCTTTCGATCGAAGAGCAGGCTCGTCAGATAATTTCATCCTACTCGGAAATCGAATCCCTGGCAGCCCAGACCGAAATCGATTACCAGGGCAGCCTGAGCATGGCCAGGGGGATGGAAGCGGCGGGCATGGATATGGAGGATTACTACGACTGGCTTGCTGCCGGCGAAAGTCCCTATGATAACCCGCCGGTACCGGCTATTGAAGCCCTGGCCGATGCCACTGTCACAGCACTCAGGTCCGAATTAAGCGACCTCGAACTTGCGCGTCAGCAGGCCCTGCTCTGGGCTACGCCTGATAATCCCGATGTTGTCCGGCTCAATTTCGAAATAGAAAGCGTTCGGCGTGAACTGTATCGTGAATTCTCCGATTATTACGATGCCACCGTCGCCAACCTGATGGTCGAGACTTCCGCATACCAGGCTCAATTGAATGTCGCGGGTGGAATCCTCGCCGAGCTGGACGCAAGGCTTCAGGATTTTCCTCCCGATGAACGACGTTTGATTGAAATGGAGCGGGACAGGAGCGTGCAGGAATCGATTTACCTGGTCATTACCCAGGAACTCGAACAGGCACGTATCCAGGAAATGAGGGAGGAAGAGCCGTATACAATCCTTGATGAGGCGCTTGTTCCCACCAGGCCGGTCCGTCCAAGGAAGGTCGTCACAACACTGGGAACCTTCATGATCATGTTCTGGCTTGGTACCGTGTTTATTTTCTGGAAAGACAACCGAATCCGTCAACAGGCTGAACGGGGCAGGTGATTTAAGGTGAGTTCCTCTGTTATTCGCAGACGTCTCTTCTGGATAGAGATTCTACTCACCTCAATTGCGTTCGGGCTTTTTTACACTGTCACAAACTATAAAGACCTTGGTTATTCGGTAGGTGTTGTCGCGGGATTTGGAATTCTCGCGCTCACTTTTTTCCGTCCCAGGTACGGTCTCATCGGTGCGATGGTGCTCTTGTTTACAGAAAGTACCATTGGAGTTTTAAATGCCCTGGCGGAGACTGCCCTGGAATACGATCTGACCGGTATCCCTTCCCTTATCCAGACTCAGTGGTTTGGGTGGGGAGTTTTGACAATTTACCTTGTAATCCTGCTTTCGTACCTGACTCGTGAACTTGTCAGCGGTCGTCAGCTTAAACCGCTTTCAGTACTGGAATGGATCCTTCTGCTCCCACTCCTTGCCGTACTGCTATACCTTCCAATATCCCTTCTTTACGGAAACACGGCAAGGGATTTTTTCGACGACATCATCCCGATGCTGATCTATGGCGGTATCGTTGTGCTTGGTCGGGTCTTTTATCAGCCTGGTAAGACAATTGAGTCAAGGTATTACTTTCTCGACTGGTTTATTATTTTCAACATAATTATTCTCGTTCCGCTCTGGGCTTATAACATAATTTTCGACACCTGGCGTAACGGGTACGTGGGTATCGCGTCCATTCGGTATGGAACCGGCCCGTACGATTTTAATTTTTTCCTTGTGCCGCTCCTGGGGATGATACTGACTTACGATGACAACCTCAAACCCGAACGGAGGCGTTTTTACCAGTTTGCGTTTTTCCTGAGCCTGGCGAGGATTTTCATCTCGATGTTCAGGGGAGCGATCGGTGGGACGGTAATCGCGATTATTATCGCTACTTACCTCGTTGAAAAAACCAGGCGATGGCAGTGGGTGCGAAGCCTTGTTAAGTTCGGGATCGTGCTGGTAATTATCGGCACCATGGCCGCTGTCCTGTTCCCGGTAGTGCGGACGACTCTTCAGGTCGCACTGTTCGCGAGAATTGTAAGGACCTTCGGCGGTGCCGGGGGCGGGGACACGAGTATGCAATTCAGGGAACTCGAGACCGAAACCGCTCTGGATGAGATTCTCGAACAACCCGTTCTCGGATATGGGCCGGGGAAAATGGTTGTTAAGCATTTCCGTCAAGGGGAATTCGCGCAAGTGGAGCTGTACCTTCATTCCGCCTACATATGGTTCTGGTACAAAATGGGCGTTGTGGGGCTTGGGGTGTTACTGACGTTTTTCACAGGCATAATCTGGATCTGTATCTCTCTTTTAAAGAGAAAACTCCATCGTGCCGACCGGGGCTGGGTTGTCGGTACCATTTCAGCCGTTATTGCGATGCTCCCGGTAATTCATACAAATAATATGCTGATACGATCGCAGGGCGCGTATGCCCTGACCCTCTTGTTCTTCGGCCTCTCGGTAATTGTCATGAGGTACCGGGGAATTCCCGTGGACAAACTGCCGCCCCGGGAGGATATCGAGCTTCCGGCTGTTACGGAAGTCAAAGGGGTTGACGCTTGATGACCCGTGCACGGCTGCTTGCGTTTAACGCGGTCAGTATGCTGGCAGCGAACATTATCGCCAAATTCGTCCTGTTCATAGGGCTGATTTACCTCCTTCAATTTCTGGATTCCGGTCTCGAGAGTGTTTATTACCTGATTACCGCATTCGCGGCCCTTATCACGATGAATTTCCAGGACGGGATGATCTCGATCACGATCAGGAGAATCGCGACCGACCTGGATAACGGTGCCTATCACCTTGGCACATGCTACCTCGCGAGCCTTCTGCTGGGGCTGATTCTCCTTCTGATCGGAATTCCGGCTGTCTTTATCTATGCAAACTCAACCCTGGAAGGAAGCGGATTAAGGGGGGAGTTCATCCTCGCCGCACTTGCCATGACCGGAGCTCTCTTAATTGGGTATGGCGCTTCAACGGCGGGCGCCGGATTCAAGGCATATGAAAAACTCTCCATCGAAGCGGCCCTGATTGTTCTGCATGCCCTCTTGAGTGCCGGAGTATATGTGGTGGGATCGAAAATGGGCTGGCCTTTATCGAAATTTTTTATCGGGCTTTTTATTGTGACCTTTATCTATGTGGTAATTGTAAATATTGCCCTGATCGCCTTTGTAGTAAAGCCCAGGATCCATTTCAATGTTAAAGAGGCATGGGAGTTGTTCCGGGAGTCGCTTGGACTCGGCTACGGCACACTCCTTCGTACGCTCCAGGACCGGATGCATCCATTTTTCATCAAGAGCCTGATCGGACAGACATTAATTACTCAATTTTCATCGCCAAACCAGCTCCTCGTTCAACTTAAATTCATCCCGCTAAGTGTGCGGCCCGCCATCTTCCCGACTCTTGCACGTAAGGCGGAAGACGAAACAGGCACTTTTCAGAATTACGCGACAGCTTTGATGAAATTCCTGTATCTCGTGGCCCTTCCCATGATTACGCTCCTCATTGTCGCACGGGGAGACGTTCTTCCGCTGGTCACATCGATGGATGAAACCTTCGAAAATGAATACGCCATGGCGCTGGAGGTTTACCCGTACGTGGGAATGGCGGTCGCGTTGTCGTTCCCGTCCCAGGTTTTACGAAGTCTTTTTGTCGCCCTTAAAAAACCTGAATTTGAGTTCCATACGGTACTTACCGGAGTTTTAGTGCTGGCCGTACTGGATTTTTTCCTCATTAAAAATTTCGGGGTCCTCGGTGCCGGATATGCCGCGGTGGCCTGTGAGTTGTCTATCCTGATATATGGTTTCTGGCTCCTCGAGCGAATCGGCCGCCCCCTTAACGTCTTAAACCTGTTCTTACTCCCCACGCTGTGTGGTATCATAACTTTTTTGCTGGCGGAACACCTCTACGGGGTCCACTGGCTGTTTGGTGTTGCCTCTGTGTTGGTTGTGTTCCCCGTGCTGGTGCTATCCCTGAGGGTGATCTCCCCGCTTGAGTGGGCGATCGTCCGGGAAGTAATCAAACCGGGTTCATCCGCCGATCAATAGTTATGTTATCCAAGAGAGCCAAACCCGCTTCCCGGGTTACAATCATAGGACTCGATGGCGCTTCATGGACCCTACTCGATCCATTGATTAAATCCGGGGACCTTCCCAATCTCGCGAAACTCGTCGATACCGGCGCGAGCGGTGTCCTGATGAGTACAATCCCTCCCGTAACCGCGTCGGCATGGTCCAGTTTCTACACCGGTAGAACGCCGGGGCGTCACGGGGTGTACGACTTTCGCCGCCGGATGGGTTCGGAATCTACTCATCGGGAATGGGTGACTTCCGGCAATATCGGCGGTCCGAAAATCTGGGAAATTGCAAATGCCCAGGGTAAAAATGCCGGACTGATCAACCTGCCGCTTACGTTTCCGCCGGTCGAGTTGGACGGCTACATGATCGGCGGCATGCCGGTGCCCCCAACGCGCGATGATATCGGCTGGCCGAGCGGCCTTGTCGATGAAATAGTACGTGAAACCGGGGCGTACATTTCGGATGTCGATCTCCTCAGGGGAGATAGTCCCGACGTCTCAAATCCTGAAAAGTGTTTTGAATTTGTCAACGAGGTCGAAAGGGCGGCGAAGGTCCGGGCCGAAGCGGTTAAATTCCTGATGGATAAATACCCGACCGACCTGACGTTCCTTGTCCTTGTCGCACCCGACAGGCTTTCGCACCTGTTCTGGCAGGTCCTTGTTCCCGCTCCCGGCATGAAACAATTTGCCTACTGGGAACAGGAACTGAAAGACAGGATGATCGAAGTTCTCAAGACCACAGACAAAATTGTCGGTGAAATCACCGACAGGATGTCCGGGGATGACATTATCGCGGTCATGAGCGACCATGGGTTCGGGCATCTTGTTGAAATTCTCAAGTTAAACCGCCTGCTCCAGGAACTTGGCTACCTGAAATTCCGCCCGGAAGCAGACAGCGGTTTCAGGCGTGCCCTTGGACGGTTGCTCCCTGAATCGGTCAAGAAACCCCTGCGTGAGATCCTTGGAATGGAAAAGGGTGGAAGGCCGAAGACATCCGGCGGGCAACCGGGTTTCGATCCGTACTCGCTCATAAGCTGGCCTGAAACCGGGGCTTACTCGGGCGGTGGAGTCGAACAGGGGATTTTTATTAATGTAGTTGGGCGTGAACCGTTCGGAACCGTAGAGATGGGTGGCGAGTATTTTGAATTGCGCGCTAAATTGATCGCCGACCTGAGAAAAGTTAAGCACCCTTCGGATGACAGGCCGCTTTTCGACTGGATCGAGCCGAGGGAAAAAATTTATTCGGGAGAGTATCTCGATCTCGCGCCGGATATCATGTACGGGCTGAGAAACTATTCGATGGTGATCGGCGAGGATGCGGAACCGCCGGTAATCAGCCCCTGGTCTCAGCCGAGGGCGGGTTTCCACAGGCGTGAGGGAATTATCATCCTGAAAGGACCCATGATCAGGAAAGGAATAAAACTGGCCCGGACCGGTATTGAAAATGTTACGCCAACCATCCTCAACTGCTGGGGATTGAAACTGGATAACGGAATGGACGGTGAAATTATCGACGAAGCTCTGGAAACCGGGTTCCGGTTGAATAATCCTGTTCAGAAACAAAGCTTTGATGAATTCCAGAAACAGGATGGCCCGTCGTGCGAGGACTCCCGGGAGATGGAAGACCTGCTCAAGGGCCTGGGGTATTTGAATTAAGGAATGAAATGATGGGAGAAGAAGTAATTAATCTCAGCCTGATCGTCCTTTCGTGGAATACGTGCGATATCACCCTCGACTGCCTTGGTAGCATAATCAACAACCCGCCGGATGTCCCGTGGGAGTTGATTGTAATTGATAACGCGTCGGAAGACGGATCTCCCGACCGCATACGTGAAAAATTCGGGTCCGATCCTAATGTAAAATTGATTGTCAACGAAATTAATAACGGGTTCACGGGTGGAAATAACCAGGGTATGGACCTCGCGAAAGGCGGCATAATCGGCCTCCTGAATTCTGATACAATTGTCTCGCAGGATAGTATCGGCAGTATGTATCGCTATCTCATCGATCATCCCAATGTCGGCGTCGCGGGTCCCATGCTGACTCATGAGGACGGCAGTCCCGCGAACAGTTTTGGATATTTCCCGTCGGCCTGGTCCATTTTCACGGGCGCTTTCCTTCCCGGCTGGATCTGGGGGAATCGGCGCAGGGCGCTTGGAGTGGTGCCGGACAAATCCATCACCGGACCGATAGATGTGGATTATGTTTCCGGCGCGGCATTTTTTGTAAAACGGGACGTCATGGAAAGGGTAGGGAAGTTCGACCAGGAATCGTTTTTCGCGTATTACGAGGAAACGGACTGGTGCTTAAGAATAAAAAAAGCGGGCTGGACAGTCCGGTTCATTCCGACTGTAAAGGTAGTCCATCTTGAAGGAAAGAGCTTCGAAAAGATGACCTCTCACAGGAGATTGATCCAGTACGACAGCGCGAAGGTTTTTACCCGGAAGCATTACCCGCTTCCGATGCTCGGGTGGTTCCAGCTTTGCACCGTAATCGGGTCGCTCGTGAAATGGGCGTATTTTGGATTAAGGATGACATTGCAGCCATCGAAGAGGGAACGCTGGATTCCTCATTATCACTGGAACGCATTTGTTTTCGAGTTGTGGAAGAAGGGATTCGGCAAGTCGGTACGCGGGAAGGAGACGGCAAATTGACCAGGCTCAACGAATGCATACTCGTGATGCTGGAGTGCATTCCGTACAACGGTCTGATGCAGCGGCACCAGCATCTCGCGCACGAGTTGTCCAGGTACATGCCAGTGATTTATGTGGAGGAAACCCCGTCAAGGATCAGGCGTATCCTTGACGGCAGGCCGCTCGATCCGGCTCTCGATGCGCATAAACTGGGGTTGAAGAAAATCAGGGCAAACCTTTTCCTTTATAAGGCTCCTCCGTATCACCCGCGAGCCACAGGGTATCGTCGATCGATTGAGCTCTCCGGAAAACGTATCGCGCAAAATCTTTTGCCGCTGCTTCCTGAAAATAAAAAAATAATCACCTGGCTCTTCTCACCCGCCGGACTTGGTTCGATCGGCCTCTACGATGAGGTCCTTTCAGTTTTCGATTGTTTCGATCTTTTCGGGGAGTTTCCCGGCGAGGAGCGTTTCCGCGATGAGATCCGTACGGCTATGAATGAAACCGCCGCCAGGGTCGATCTTGTTGTCACCACAAACAACGACCTTAAAAAGTTACTCAAGCGTTATAATTCTAATATTGTAATAATACAGAATGGGTGCGACCCGGATCATTTTTCAAATGGGAGACAGAAACCGCCGCCTCAGAATCCCATTATCGATATCGATTCTCTACCGCGCCCGATCATCGGTTACATGGGTGATATCGCGCCATGGCTGGAACTTGATTACCTCCTCATGGCGGCAAAGAAACACCCGGACTGGTCGATTGTCATGATAGGCACCTGGAAAAGAGAAAAACCGGCGCACGATGAATATCCGAACGTTTATACGCCGGGACGTGTCTCATATGACGACCTGCCTTACTATGCATCGAGATTTAATGCCGGAACAATCCCGTTCGAAATTACCGACCTTACACGGGTTGTGAACCCATTGAAACTTTATGAATATTTCGCGATGGGTATTCCCGTCGTAGCTACCGGACTTCCCGAAATTGTGAAACACAAGGACATTACCTATATCGGCGGCAGCGCGGCTGATTTCCTTAAAAAATGCGAGGACGCATTAAAGGAGCCCGCCGATTCGCCGGAAAGGTCCATGCGGGTTAAGGTTGCAAGGAACAACAGTTGGGTCACCCGTGGTGAAATGATCAGGGAATTAATGTCAGTGACACTTAAAAGCCTGTAGGATGAGAGTAAGTACCGGACATATTTCAATTTTCCCCGGTTCAGGGACACCGATCCTGGCCCTGGTCATTGGCCTTGCGATGCTGGTTCTGCTGCCGGCCCACGCAAGGTCTCAGGATACCGGTCCCGGGTCTCTGGTTACTCCCGGGGAAGCCGTTTCTGTGTCGACGTGGGAAGATTCTCTTATCGGCCCGCCCGTGCCAACTCTCGAAGGTGAACTGATTACAACGGCGATCATCCCACCGGAAATCGCACCGCCGCCCAGATTGGCGGTTCATTCGGATGAATACCAGCAGACTCCGGTAATTGAAATATTCGGGGATTATTTCGACCCCTCGGGCCTATGCTCAACCGGCCCGATGTCGGAAGTATCCGATCAATCGTTCCGGTCGCAGATGTTAAAAACATACAACATGGGCTTCAGGTGTTTTCTGCTCAGGGTTGACTGGCCGAGCCTGGAGACCCAGCCCAACCGGTTCGATGCGTCGCGTGTCCAGGACCTCCTCGAATACGCGTCCGGTCTTGGTTTGAGGGTAATTATTTCGCTTGAGCTGGATCGCGCTCCCGGCTGGTTTTTCCGTGGGCAAACCGGCAGCGGACGCGTGACGGTCAGTTACCTTGTAGATCCCGAACTGGAAACAAGCGCCGGAAATGATGGGGACCTCAGGTGGTCCAACGGCACCGGAATCCCCTTGATGTATCATCCGGATACTCTGCGTGCGGTTAATAACCTTGTTGTCAGCCTGTACAACACGATCAGGGATGAACAGGCTTTTCTTGGCTGGTACCTGTGCGGTCCGGTTACGCTCGGCTTTCCTGGCGGTGGGCGTTACAGTGTTGTCGGCATGGCTGATTATTCACCGTTTACGGTTAGTACTTTTATTGAGGTTACAGGCACGCCCCTGGTGGCTTACCCGCTTCCACGGTATTCGAGAGGAACATGGGATCAGCGCCTGGAATTCCGGATGTTTACGGATTTTCGGCTCGCCTGGAAACGTGATGCGTTTAACCAGTTGATAACAACACTTAGAGAGGCCGACCCGGAGCACCTGGTACTCACTGGAATGGACCCGGTATTAAATTATCGCAACGATAATGGGTACCTCAGTATGATCCAGGCTCCCGACGCAACCTGGCAGTTTCTCCACGATGACATTAACGGGGTCGTGATCAATTTCCGGCTGGCGGCAGACTCTTTCGAACCACTGTCCGAACGTAGCGAGACGTCCGCAATGCATCTCGCCCTCACTATCAATGAGGTCATACGGAATGGACGTGTTGCTCTGGTACTGATCGAAACGGATACGGCCCATCCCCCGAGCACCATCGATATTCTCGATATTGCCGACATGATCAAGGCTGCCGGCGGGTATCCGGTATGGTGTTCCGGTTTCATTCAGAGGAGAAGTTCCCGCTGGTCGTGGACTGAGAATAATGCCATTGAACAAACGCAACCCCTGGCTATTATGCCCCCGCCAAAAAGGATCAGGCATGGACAGGTGGGAATCCTGGACGTACCGCGGTTGTACTCGTCATTTTACGCCGAACGAAACGGCAACCTTGTACTTTCCCTTTCCCAGCTCGCGATTCATCAGAGAACCGGTGTACTACTTGAGGTTGTGGGTGTCGATGAAATCGGGAGACCCGGTCCCGGTCTCTCGCGGTACACAAATCTCATCTACCTCGCGCCTGAACTTTTAGATACCGATGAAGCGAAAGGCATGTTCAGCCCATTGACACAGCTCGCACTCAGGGCTTACATGGAAAACGGCGGAATTATAGAAGCGGTTGACCCGATGCTCTTGCACCAGTACTCGCAAGAGGATTATTATTCACCAAACCTTGAAGACCAGCTTCGTACACGCTATGTCCACCGTGGCGCCCCGGCGGACCTTCTCCACGGCGCCAATGTATTCGTGGTCGCCAACGATCCGTACGTTTTCATACGCATCAACCAGTTACACGGCGCCAGGTATATCGATGTCAAACTGGCGGGCTGGCCCGAGGGAAACCTGATTTCGATGGATGTAGTGGAACTGCCGTCCGGTGATCCTCAACGGCTCGAGATCACTTCCGGGAACGCAAGTTTCCAGTTCGGGCCTGAAAGGAATTCAGGACACCTGTACATTTTGACCGATGATTACGAACAGGTGGCAAAGTCGTACGAGTCAAGGAAATTCAGTGTCTCTATCGCGCAACAATCGGAACAGATGCGCAGAAGTGTGCCCGCCGCGCTCCTTCTGCTGGCGCTTCT
>DAOVJF010000269.1 GCA_030673355.1 Planctomycetota bacterium
CTACAGGGAAAATATCATCGGCATTCCCGATTTTTACCTGATGAAGTTTACGTATCAGCCTTACTCAATTCCAGGAGATCCGACATATTTACCAGAATCGGGATCAATAACCCCAATATCCCTGGTTGTCGGATCGGAGGATGACATTTTCGACATCGCTATTAATAACGCTTCCGAGAAGCTTTATATCTTTGAGGCCGGGTTAACAATGGATGGCGATATCCATGTCTACAGTATCCCGCCCGGCGGTCCCGCGGTTTTTGAATCATCATTTGGCGGCGGGATTTACAGCCAGCCGATCGATTATTCCATTCCGGGGCTTACCGGATTCGCCGGATTCGCAATGTGGGGAGATATAGATATCGACCACGTGGATGGAGCTGACGAAGTATGCCGTATGCTGGTTTACGCACGGCTTGCCGACATGACAGCCGAGCTGGTGCGTTTCGATGAAACCCTTACAGAACTTGACAGGGAAGCTTTCATGGAACCGTCACCCGCATTCGCGATCAATGTCGACCCCGACCCCTGGACCCGTAACTTGTTAATGCCTTTAACCTTTACCCTCCAGTGGTGGGAAACACCGGGTGCGTGGTAACAGGAAATTTAATAACTTTTAATAAGATGAAATAAAAATCCCCCACATCGGTGGGGGTTATTTTTTTTCGGATGCCAGTTCCCGGAATCCCGAAAGCAATTCAGCCGGAAGGCATCTAACTAAACGTCAGGCGTTGCTGAAATTCAACGCCTGTGATACCATATGTAAGTTATCCATTTAACTTAGAACGAACGTTTTTCGGTGGAATAAAAAATTCTCTCACATAACGAAGGTGTACGAATGAATCGGCATACCGTTTTTCCGGCCATACTGGTCGCAATGTTTCTCGTCTTTTCTATAATCGGATGTGGCGGTGGTTCATCCCCGGTTACCCCTGGAGCGGAAATACCGTCCGAATTTTCCGACACGGGTACGACAGGTCCAGCTGATGACAATGCAGACAACGATCCCCCAGGCCTGACAGGTCAATCTGAGATCGACCTTATTAAGAGGGATGATCGACTGGTACTTGGAGTTTTCGATGTCGTTATCGACCTGGAAACATGGGAAGTAACCATGCTCCCAAACCGTGAACTCGAAATACATCTCGATGTAACCAAGTTTCTACTGCCGCCGTCATGTTCGAACTGTTTCGGAGTCGAGCTTATTTCAAACGATCCCGTAACCCATATCCTCTCGATAATGGTTAGTCTGCTGAATCCGACAGTGCAGGTCACCGTTTTTGACATGAAGGCGACAATTCTTTTCCCCGAGGGTGACAACCGGGAACTGGCTAATGCGGAGGGTTTCACAAAGATATTCGCGGATGATGTAATCAGTCCGTACCAGGCGTTTGCAATTGAAAAACCGCAGAGGGCATTCGGTCCACTTGAAACTCATTATGCACAGATGGATTTTTACTTCCCCCCGCCCAAGAATCTTGCCTTTAGTTTTGTTTTCGACTGCAGTCTTCCCTCGAACCAGGAAGAGGTCTACCTGATTAATGATGAATACCTTGATGGAGGATTCAACGAGTGCAATTCCGCGGAAGGCTGGCTGTATGCCGATATGTATGACTGGCAGATCAACGCGACCGGCCTGACAGTCGATCTCACACCCATCGGCGGTGAAATTATCGCCATGGAGCATGTCATCAACCAGACCTACCGTACTTTCCTTAATAACACCGACTGGATGGCAGCAGCGGGTGAGTACAGACTCTGGTTCACAGCGTCCAGCGAAGACACGGATTTCGATACTTACGATTTCTATACGCTTAATGTCGACCCGTGCGACAACTGGCCGCCGGTATGGGATGACACGGTCGGCATTACTGAACTTAACCCGATCGCAGGCGGACTCGAAGTATTTTATGGGAATGCCACCGACAGCGATGAGCCTGTTACATACAATATATATTATTCTGAAGACACGCCGATTGAATGGACAACGGCAAGTTTTGTAAATGATGACGATGGTTCGCCCTATATCCTCGATGGTCTCTCGGACGATACAACCTATTACGTCGGGGTACGGGCGATTGACGCTTTTGGCGCGGAAGAAAAGAACCTCCAGCAACTCTCCGGTATTCCATCGAATCCGCCCGAATGGATCGACACGATCGGTATTACCGGTGTGGTGCCAATGGACAAGGCAATGGAAGTCCAGTTCGGTGAAGCCTATGATCCCCAGACGCCTGTAACTTATAACGTTTACTGGTCCGACGCGACTCCGATCGATTTCGCCACCGCCGATGTTGTCAATGTACCCGGATCACCGCATGTCGTCATCGACCTTACCAATTTCCAGGAGTATTACTTCGCGGTCCGCGCGATGGACGGTTTCGGGAGCGAGGATCAAAACACAAACGAACTTCCGGGTACCCCAAACGGTCCCCCTGAATGGGATGATACCGTTGGAATTCAATCGACAATCCCGGGTAACGGAACGGTAACAGTTACTTTCGGGACCGCGACCGACATCGATCTTCCGGTCCATTACAACGTATATTATTCAGATACAACGCCGATCGATTTCGGCACCGCCGATATGGAACAGGACTTCGACGGTTCACCGCACACTATCATTGACCTTACGAATGAACAGACCTATTATTTTGCCGTACGCGCAGCGGATGCCGGTGACGACGAGGAAACCAATACGGTGGAGCTTCCGGGTATCCCCAATTCCGCTCCAACATGGCTGGATGGTAAAGTCGGCGTTCAATCGCTGATCCCGTTCGATCACCAGGTGACGGTAAATTACGGCACCGCCGTCGACGACGACCTGCCGATCACGTATTACATTTACTATTCAACTTCGACGCCGATTGATTTCGACACCGCGGATTTTGAAACTACCCAGGACCTGAATTCATACGTCGTCCTGGATCTCGATAACTATGTCCCGTATTTCTTTGCCGTTCGCGCCGAGGACAGCATGGGAATAATGGAAATGAATACGGTTGAATTGTCCACCATACCAAACCCGGCGCCGATCTGGGACGACGCTGTGGGTATCCAGAATATCGAGCCCGACTATCAGCAGTTAACCGTCTATTATGGAACCGCATCCGATATCGATCTGCCTGTTTCCTACAGGGTTTATTACTCTGAAACATCCCCAATCGACTTCGGCACGGCACCCTATGTTGACGACCCCGATGGAAGTCCGACCATTCTGTTCCCGCTATTGAACCAGCAGATTTACTGGGTTGCTGTCCGTGCGGTCGATGTATTCGGCCATGAAGACCAGAACACTGTCGAACTATCGGGAACCCCGATGGTAAATCCGGAAGTCTGGTGGTCTGTCCCGACCGGTGCGGTTGTCCATGCAAGCCCTGCACTTGTCGACTTGAACGGCGATACAATACTTGATGTGGTAATCGGCGACCAGTCAAACAAAATGATCGCCTATGACGGCAGCAATGGATCGATTCTCTGGTCATTCGAGACCGGAAGCTGGATCATATGTTCGGCAGCGGTTCATGATATGGGCGGAAGCGACAGCACTCCCGACATAATTTTCGGAGGTATTGACTTCACGGTTTATTGTCTCGATGGCGCTACCGGCGCTGAGATCTGGAGTACACCAGCCGCTGCCGGGTTTGTCTCATCCCCGACACTAGCCAACATTTCCGGCGATTTCCATCCCGATGTAATCCTTGGTGGAGGCGATGGTGTTGTGTACGCGTTCGATGGTATCGATGGCGAACCGATCTGGACATTCCCGACAGGCCTGGGGATTTTCGCATCCCCCGCAAGCGCCGATATAAATGGTGATCTTGTCGATGACATAATAATCGCCAGTCGCGATGGCAACGTATACGCGATCAATGGAATCACCGGACTTGAAATATGGCATTTCACAATTGGAGGATGGATTAATTCATCCCCTGCACTCGCTAACTTAAACGGCGACCTGGTACCCGACACCATTATCGCGGGTATGGACGGAAATATATACGCGCTTGATGGCGTGACAGGGATTGAAATCTGGCTCTCGCCGTATTCGACCGGATCATATATCTGGACCAGTCCGTCAATCGCGCAGCTCAACGGTGACGGGATTCCGGATATTGTTCTCGGTGCCGATTCATCCAGCGTATACGCAATAGATGGTGCGACCGGAACGGAGATCTGGACATTCCCGTCGATGGACAGGATCTGGTCATCGGCAGCGATGGTCGACCTGACCGCTGACGGTACCGCGGATGTAATAATCGGATCCGACGATGGTTACCTTTATGTACTCGACGGCAGCTCCGGTCAACTATTATTCAATTATTTAACCAATGACTGGATCGATTCGTCCCCGGCTGCTGCAGATATGGATGGCGATGGAGATGTGGAAATCGTGTGGGGCGGTTTCGATGGTAACGTGACGGTAATCACCGCAGATTTCACCACTGTTGGTATCAGCCCATGGCCGATGTTCCGTCACGACCTCCAGAATAAGGGGGTTTACTAAAGAAACCGGTAAACCGGGTTGGGTGTAAGAAATATTAGAATTCAAGAGATTAAACCGGAACCCAAACCGATGTAAGTAAAACCAATCCTGTTAAACAAAAATTGATTGGACATATATAATATTGATGTACGTCGGCAAGCACGTTCGACCCGGAGAATTTTTAAGCTTGCGGGATGGAGATGTCTCACTCAGCTTGCCGACGCCACGCGTTTAGGGGTGTTATTTATATAAACAAAAAATTGGTTGGACATATTTAGAATTGAGGGGGACAC
>DAOVJF010000613.1 GCA_030673355.1 Planctomycetota bacterium
GATAGCAAGTGCCGACTGCATCCTGCGGTCGGATCTTTGGAGTGGAAATCGCTTCCATCTCCTTCGAAAAACTCGTCCAAAATCGGATTATCATGGACAGCAATGAAAATGAGTAAAAAAAACGTAGAACACCACGGCAGTGCGTCGATTGGATTGTTTTAAAGCGGTAGACGCACTGCCGTGCTGTTCTACGGTTTGTCGTTTTTTTCGTTAGCTAAATATGATTAATTTTCACAAAATTTCAGCACCAGCAATTACATTACTTCCCAGCTTGATCCTCACATCCACTACTTTCGACCCCTTCCCCTTCCCGAAACTGAATATCGGATTCAAGTCCATCTCCTCGATCTCGGGGAAATCCCCGGCGAATTTCGATATCCTCAAAAGAATATCCACGAGACTGCCCATATCCGCGCCCTCCCTGCCCCTGACTCCTTCAAGAATTGGCGTACCTTTTATCGAGTGGATCAATTCCAGCGCGTCCTCTTTCGATAACGGCGTCAAGCGGAACTGCACATCCTTCATGACCTCGACAAATATCCCGCCAAGCCCGAACATGACGATCGGACCGATTCCCTCCGTATTATTTACCCCCACGATGACCTCAATCGCCTCCCGAAGCTGTTCCTGGATTATAAACGATGGATTATATTCGCTGAACCTGGCCTCCATATCTTTAAATACCGCTAATAACGCTGTTTCATCGTCAATATCCATCACAAGTCCGCCCTCATCCGACTTATGAACGACCTCCTTCGAATCGACTTTCAATACAACCGGGTACTTAAGCTCTCCTGAGATCGCCTTAAGTTCACCTATACTACCAACCTTCCTCACCTTAGCTGTTGGAATTCCATATGCTTCGAGTGCCCCAAAAGCGTCTGCCTGTGAGATATAGCCCTCGCCGCATCCCGAGAAAATTTTCTCAACCACTGCCTTCTTAACATCGAACTCCGGAAATTCACCGTCCTGCCTTGCCCTGGACTCACCATACCTTGTCATGTTCACCAACACCCGTGCCCCGGTTTCCGGATATTCATAAACAGGCACACCGCTCGACTGGATTTTCTTGAAATACTTGTCCTCCGGGTCAAGCGTCATTATCACGCACACGATCGGCTTGATCGCTTTCTTTCCCCATTCGGCCATTGTCTCGATAATCCCGTCCACATCCACAAATTTCGCCGTGATGAAACTAATCAGAATCGAGTCGACATTGTCATCGTTCATCAACGCTTCGATCGCAGCGCCGTACTGTTCGGGCGACGCGGTCGCGAGCACATCCACCGGATTCACAACCGACGCCTCGGGATATAACTTACCCTTCAAACCGTCCATCGTTTCCTGAGACAATTTTGAAAGCTCTAGGCCAGCCTCTATGATTTCATCCACCGCAAGAATTCCCGGACCACCCGTATTTGTAATCATCGCGA
>DAOVJF010000523.1 GCA_030673355.1 Planctomycetota bacterium
AGAAACATATATTATTTCCATCCCCCTGCTTATTATAATAGAATTAAAGCGAACATATTAAGAAAATCGGTATCTTAATATGCAATCAAAGGGTTTTGATCTCAATGCCCCTTTCACCTTTATGACTACTCTGGTAGAATCCGGTTGACTATATTACAAAGAAAATTCAGATTTTCGGAGGCGCTTCAAAAGTGCGTATATCCTTTGCAAGTGGTTTAGGAACGATACTGGTAGTTTTAATGATTGCGATAATCACGGCAGGATTAACAGGGGCTGTCACGATCTGGAACGCGCCGCCTGTCCCCACGAAACCCGACGGGCTTAAAGCGCTTGAAGAAAACGTGAACCAGGAATTTCTGGACCTCCTGGCCCGGATCAATGCCAGGTCGAACCAATTTACAATTGAATCCCACCCCCCTGTCGACCCGGATGCACCACCCCCCGGAGATTCTTACCGCTACAACAACCTCCTGGAAAACCAGCTCAGTGCCCTTCATTTTTACTACAGGATTCCACTCGATTCTCCTGTTGCGGAATTTGTCGCATCATGGGATGCCGAAACAGGGCAGCATGTGATCCTCGAACAATGGTTGTTATCTGTTGAGTATAATGTTAATTACCTGCTGACACTTGAGATGTACAGGCGCCTTCACGCCAAGACCTTGTTTGATGAGGACTTGGAATTCGCTCGTCAGAGAGTGCATGACCTTCTCGCAGAAGGCTGGAATCCTGTCGCCGATTGGCCCCTTGGCGCATACTTTGATTTAGTCAGGCTGTATGAGGTCACGGAAAATGATATTTATCTTGAGTATGCCAACCGTTTCGCGACCGGGGACAACCCTGGTAACAGCAACACACCATTAATGAAAGCAAAAAGCCTCGCGTTTAAATACAGTCAGAATCTTCCACGCCAGGCTTCCCCCGTTTATTTCTACCACGCCGCACTGCTGGCGGATTACGGCAACCGTCACGATCCAGCCTTACTCAACGCGGCACGAAACCTGTTCACTGGCATCAAGGACCTTCTTTATGACAGCCGCTTCAAAATGTTCTGGAAACAGGGCTCTGTTTCACAGGAAGGCACCTTAAACCTGATCCAGACCATCGATACGCTCGAGCAGGTATCGGCTATCAGGGCAATTATGGAATACGGCAGGGCATCGGGCGATCCGGAAGCTCTGAGCCTTGTTCGATCTGTCCTGGATGGTATCTGGGGTGGCGGAAGTAACAGCCCCCTCTGGCTTGAGCCACCTCCAGGCTTGTCTGAAAATACATATTTCGGTTTATACACCGCTTACGATCATGACCGTGAGGCGGAACGCCTTGACCCAGCTAAAAAAACACTCAACCAGATCCTGTTCTTCCTCGCTAATATTTTTGCCAACAGGGAAGCCCGTGGCGAATTCAGGGGAGACGTCGACTTTCTCGCGAGCTGGCTTGAGTCGAACGGCCCAATATTCAGGCGTGATGCAAATGGTTATTACCAGCAATACGGTGACGACTGGTCCGATCCCGAGCAGCCCAGCGTGTCCGCCCAGGCTTCGATATGGATGGCTCGCGCTCTCGTTGAGGATGAATGGTACAGACACCAGGTCGCCCAGGCTTTGACATCACCTGGAAACATTGACTGATTTATGTCTGATTCATTGCGTTTTTTAAATTCTGTCTGACATTTGGAATGTGCCTGAGAAGGATGCATGAAACAATTTGTCAGACACTGTTGCAGCCTTGCTAATGAATTCCAAACCAAGGGTTCCATCTACTGCCGCGTTTGTAATACTCCTGATCACACTTTGGGGACTTAACCTCGCCGACGCGTTCCAGACCATTTATCTGGCTACCAGTGAGATGCTTGCCCAGGAAGCGAACTTTTTTATCGAATTCTTCCTGAATAAAGGACCTGTTTTTGTCCTGATAATCAAAATCCTGGCTATGATTTTTATTACCACCATGCTCATAAGAGGATGGAATGATAAGCAGGGGATTAAAGTTTTTAGAATTCAATACTCACGCGACGACGTAAGGAACTCGATACTGTTAATGCTCACCGCAGGGATTATTTTCTATATCGTTGTCGTGATCTTCCCGTTTATTGCCCTCGTCGCTTCCGGTTCCTTTAATCCGTAATTACTCAGACCAATTCCGTTGAATAATTATTAATTCGATATCGGGCACATCATCTTTTTGCTTTTCATATCCTCGAATCATCCTGACGCGTGCCGTTGACAAGCTGAGATCGGGGACACCTCTTTTCGCCCGTCGAAAAGCAGGTGTCCCCCTCAATGCTAAAAATATCCAACCAATTTTTTGTTTTTACAATTAAAAAAATTCGGGTGCC
>DAOVJF010000574.1 GCA_030673355.1 Planctomycetota bacterium
GCTATCGGACAGCAAGTGCCGACCGCATCCTGCGGTTGAGTTTTTCACGTGCCGTTAGCTTCCAGCTATCGGACAGCAAGTGCCGACCGCATCCTGCGGTTGACTTTTTCACGTGCCGTTAGCTTCCAGCTATCGGACAGCAAGTGCCGACCGCATCCTGCGGTTGACTTTTTCATGTGACTTGATTTCTTAAATCCCAAGTGGACCGAAATTGATATCCGGCCAGAATATAAGTTTGTCGCCAACCCTCTTCACTCCCTTCACCCCACCATCCTGCGATATTACAAACGCGACGCTCTCCGGATATTCCCAGCAGAAACGGAATGCCGATCTGTGGCGGGTACCGTAGGACTCAATCGGTACCGGTACCGTCGATTCGGCCGTGTGATCCCGTGACAGGTACACTTGTTTGAGCCCCGGTGCGAGTATTGTAATCTCGGTGCCGAATCCAAGCAGCCGCAGCCTGTCTGTCATCAGGATAGCGCCATCGACACCGGATGATGAGGCGTACAATTGAACGCAGTCCTTAATCCGATGATCCACCTCGTCGCGTTGGGTTTCCAGCGTGTTGATCTGATGGTATATGCTGATCGGTGAACCGCCTTCCCCACGGAAAAATTCCATAAACAGCTTATTATGTTTGTAGCGGAAAACCAGCGATCTTAACAGGAGCGACCAGAGAAGGATGTAATTGCACGGGTACTTGATCATCAATCCCGGGTACTGGTCGTTATTATCCTCAACCTGCCTGTCGGGTATCACAAGCAGTGCTCCGCCATGGCCCTTCTGCCGGATCTGGAACAGCAACCTCTCAATAAATCGGAAATAGAGCTCCCTTGGAAAATCCACAGACTTATTGTTAAGGCAGTACGCGTCTTCTTCAATCTGCGCGCATACCTCGCTGTTAAGTGATGAGAGTGCTTCCTCGAGGAAGTCGGCGATAGGACCCTGGTACAGTGTCTGGGATGAAGGCGTTATAACATCGCCTTTTTTCAGGTTTATTAACACGCTTCCCTCGCGGGATATGGTCAGGTTTCCGGGCTCGGATGATGAAACAGCCAGGCAGTTCGGAGGGGGAACGCCGGTTTTACTCTCACGCTGTGTGAATTCCCACCATGATGCACCTGTGTTCAGGAGTCCCCAGATCTTAAGAGGCGCACCTCCATCATCGCTTAAGTCTCCATTTTCAGGTGAAACACAGATAAGGACATTCGTATGATCCGTAGCCGGCGCCAGCCTTAATATTTCCTGCACCGAAAAGTCCCGTGGATTCGTAAACTTCACTGGCTCGTACAACCGCCCCAATTCCTCAGGACCCGCTACCTGGCTGGCTTCCTCCGGGGTGATGAATGCGATCCTGAATTCAATCTGCCTTGCTTCCTCGGTAAACATGCTCGCATGGTACGCGACCTCAAGGAACTGCCTCAGGTACTCCACTGGCGGAATCTGGGTTATTACACGGCCGCTGTGGGTTGTACTGGCCCATGCTGCCTGTACCTGGGTGACTAGATTATGTGGATAAGCGAATTCCATATTTAGTTATCAGTCAGTATCTGAAATCCTCACAACATTCTACATGTCATGCATCGTATATTAATATCTTTGAATTCAACCCCTTGCTGTACATTTGGACCGTAACATAAGAGTATTTTTCGCACCTCCGGTCAATACATGCTAAAATACCCGGCCATGAACACCGTAATGATACGGTCATTGTGGGTTCTCTATTTCCTGTGCCTGATCCCCACCCTGGTGACGCTTTCGCACAGAATAAATTTAGATGCTGGATTTAAAAA
>DAOVJF010000146.1 GCA_030673355.1 Planctomycetota bacterium
GTGTGAACATCCGTATGCAATAAATAAAGCGATAAGCCCAAAAAAGACATAGCGAGATAAAGAAAGCCACTTCATTTTGTAACCTCCGAGAGGTATCCGTTAAAAGGTCGAATTAAATATGTAAGCGAGGATAAAGGCTATCGACCCGTATCCAGGTTACTAATTTACGATAAAAGGGCCAATTGGTCAAATCGGTATACATTTAGATGCCCTTGAGAAACGTAAAAATGCCGGAAATTCAAATGCAAAATAGCTGGATCGTATTAAATTCAGCACAAATTCACTCTAAACTTGTTGGAAGAGGACATTTGAATCGTGATTGGATTTCCTATGTGGAACCATATTAAGTTCTCTTGCAATATAATAATATTTGACCTAAGATATAATATATCCATACGATATATTCCAGGGCTTAGAGGGGCTTGGTTTTTCGATAGGGCGAGTTGTAAGATTTAGGTAAAACAAACCGGAGGTTATGTATGATATCCCGTCAGACAATCCTAGTCGGCATGACTGTATTAATGCTGGCCGCATTGGTTTCCTGTTCCGGTGGTTCTTCTAAACAGGAAAATCCGATCTTTCCCGATCTCTCACCACAAACCGTGGCAGAAATACCGAATAATTACCTGTTATTTTACTACAACATCTATGTCAATCCTGAAGAGGACGTTTTTGAGGTTGTCCCGGTTCGCCAGGTCGCCGAACACCTGAATATAATCCGATTCCTTGAGAATGGAATTTGCACTACCTGCTTTAAGGTAGTTGGGTCCGAGCCGACAATCGATGGCACCTACCTGATCGATGTCCAGGTGCAACACCCGCTGACCTCACCGGACTTTACAATTTTCGACGTTCGCGGAATTATGATATTCCAGGGCAGCAAGGTGTTCCCGGCTTCTTACGAGAATTTCCTCTTCACATCGAACCCATCGCTTGGTGAAGGCGCCCTGATGAATCCGGACGGGTATACCACGCTTTTCAACCCGGCTACTTCTGGAAATGGTCCCGGTGGGATATTCGGGTATGAAAAGGCTCGATGGGCCAGCGACGCCTGGCCGAATAGTAACCTTAACGGGTTTAAACGGCACATATCGCCCGGCCCTGAGAACACACGCAACGCTTTATATGCTGCCTCATACGCTGAAGCTCAGTATGAGCTTAAATTCTCGACCGGTGGTTTTGTGTTCGGGTATGCTGTCGATTGCTCGTGGGCTCCACCGCTTACTCAGCCGGTACAGGATCCGATGTTGGATTTTCCTCCTGATGCGAATGCGCTCGAACCATGGAAAATTGCCATCACTCAGGAAGCCGTGGACCAGGGTCTGACAGATCAGGGCGGCGCGTTGAAGCTGTTTATCGATGTCTACGATCACCAGGGCATGGAAAGCCATTTTGCCCCGACTGTTGAATGCTATGAACTTTTTGATGGGCTTGTTACATCGGTATTATTCTCCGACAATGAAGATCACAGCACTTTCGAAGTTACGATCCAGAACGGTAAACTGGCGCCAGAGGGTGATTACATGTGTCTTATTGCCGCGCGGGACATCGAAGATGGGAACTACTCATATTATGACCTTACCGGTTACCAGATAATAAATGTAACTGTAGCCGAGTTTTCCGTTCAGGCCAACAATCCCCCGATCGCCGCCGCTCACGCCGATTCTTACACCCCGGATCCCGGACAGACCGTGAGTTTCTTCGATGATTCTACCGATCCGGACGGTAATGAAGACATTATTAAATGGGAATGGGATTTCTCGTACGACCCGATCGATGGTTTCATGATCGGCAGTGTTGAGAAGAATCCAGAGGTTGAATACACATCCGAAGGTATTTACAAGGTCCAGCTCAGGGTAACCGACAGTCATGGTAATTCCGATACGCTTGATGAACTTTTAACAATTACCGTGATAGCTGACGGTAACGAAAAACCTACGGCCGCAGCTCATGCCGACCTTTACGAAATCGAGGTCAACGGGTACGTCAGTTTCTTCGACGACTCTACCGATCCGGACGGCTATGAGGATATTGTCGATTGGGAATGGGATTTCTCATTCGATCCGGTCGATGGTTTCCTGCCGGGAAGTTTCGAAGCCAATCCGATAGTGGAATTCGATACCGCCGGAACCTACCTGGTCCAGCTTCGGGTTACCGATACAGCGGGCAATAACGATATGCTCGATGAACCCCTGTCTATTCGGGTCACTACCCAGGATAATCTAGGCCCGACCGCCGCCGCACATTCGGACGTCTCTGAAATCGAGATCAACCAGGCTGTCAGTTTCTTCGATGACTCCACCGATCCCGACGGGTATGAAGATATCGTAAGCTGGGAGTGGGATTTCTCGTTCGATCCGGTCGACGGTTTCCTCCCCGGCAGTTTTGAATCGAATCCAGAGGTACAATATATTTCCGGGGGAATGTACGAGGTCCAGCTTCGGGTAACCGATTCGGCTAACAATTCCGATATGCTCGATGAACCCTTGGTGATCATCGTCACCGAACAGGGCAACCAGGCTCCCACTGCGGCAGGTTACGCCGATCTTTACGAGATAAATGTAAACCAGGATGTGAGTTTCACTGATGATTCGACCGATCCCGACGGTTATGAAGATATCGTCGGTTGGGAATGGGATTTCTCTTTCAATCCGGTGGATGGATTTATGCCCGGTAGTTTCATTGCCAATCCACAGGTGAGTTATATTTCATCCGGAGTTTACTCTGTCCAGTTGAGAGTGACCGATTCTGCCGGTAACAACGATATGCTCGATGTGCCGCTGACGATAACTGTCAACGATATAGAAAATTACCCTCCGACCGCCGGCGCCTGGGCCGACTCGTACAGCCCGGATCCCGGGCAGACGGTCAGTTTCTTCGATGATTCCACAGACCCGGACGGCTTGGAAGATATAATCAAGTGGGAATGGGATTTCTCATACGATCCGGTCGACGGGTTTATGATAGGCAGTACCCAGAAAAACCCGCAGGTGGAGTACACAAACGAAGGTATTTACACGGTTCAGCTTCGAGTTACCGACACTGCCGGCAACGCCGATATGCTGGATGAACCCCTGACGATTACCGTTGTAGCCGATGGCAACGAAAAGCCAACTGCTGCTGCCCATGCAGACATTTACTACATCGACATTAACGGCTGGGTGAATTTCACCGATGATTCAACCGATCCCGATGGTTACGCTGACATTATTAGCTGGGAATGGGATTTCTCGTTCGATCCCGTCGATGGTTTCCTGCCGGGAAGTTTCGAAGCCAATCCGCAAATTCAGTTTGTAACCGCCGGCACTTTCTATGTCCAGCTTCGGGTCACCGATACCGCCGGTAATTCCGACATGCTCGATCAACCGCTTACTATTATAGTAGCCGCGCAAGACAACCTGGCTCCTACCGCCGCCGCTCACGCCGATCCATATACGATCGATGTGAACGAGGTAGTGAGTTTCTTCGATGATTCAACCGATCCCGATGGAAACCCGGATATCGTTTCCTGGGAATGGGATTTCTCATTCGACCCGGTCGACGGGTTCCTGCCTGGAGGATTTGTTAAAAATCCACAGGTGCAATATGTGGCGGGCGGTGTATATAAGGTCCAGCTAAGGGTTACGGATACCGTGAATAACTCCGACATGCTGGATATACCGCTGACAATCGTTGTTAATTCATATGATAACCAGCCGCCCACTGCGGCCGCGCATGCCGATACATACGACATTGATATCAACGAGGTTGTAAGCTTCTTCGATGATTCCTTCGATCCCGATGGGTACTCCGATATTGTCTTGTGGGAATGGGATTTTTCATTCGATCCCGTCGATGGGTTCAATCCCGGCAGTTACATTCCTAACCCGCAGGTACAGTACACATATGAAGGCACTTACATGGTCCAGCTCCGTGTAACGGATTCGATCGGCAATTTCGATATACTTGATTATCCACTGGTCATTACTGTGCACGGCCCCAATCCTAACGATCCGCCGCTAGCCTGCGGATACGTGCTAAATAATCACCCGAATGTCGGCACTCTCGTTCAATTCTACGATTGTTCATATGATCCGGACGGTATGATGGATATTATCACTTTCGAGTGGGACCTTGATGGTGACGGGATTTTTGAAACTGTCGCCAAGAACCCGGCTCACGTCTACTATTCCGGCGGCGATATTTATGTCCAGCACAGGGTGACCGATTCTACCGGTAACTCGGATATTCTCGACATCCCGATTTTTGTTGAAGTGAACGCGCCTCCGGTAGCCCAGGCTGTTGCCGATAAAACCGTAGTGGACGTGGGAGAGGACATAACCCTTACAAACCTTTCAATCGACCCTGACGGAAATGGCCCCATCGTGGAAGTTTTATGGGACCTGAACGGCAATGGCTTATATTACGATCCGGAGGATGTCCAGAACCAGGATCAGGTGATCGTCAACTTCGACTCACCCGGCCTGTACAATATCGGCCTGAAAGTTATCGACGCATACGGCCTTTCTGACGAGCTTGATGTAATGCTTCAGATTAACGTCGGGAATTACCCGAACCAGGATCCGGTTGCTGTCGCGAGTGTCAATAAAAATTGGGCCTGGACCGGCCAGCAACTTATATTCAGGGGCCATCATTCCTACGATCTTGATGGTTACATCGTTTCATGGGATTGGGATTTCGACGGTGACGGAATTTTCGGAGACCCGTATGTCGGCGGATCGGAATCGAAACCCCATGTAGTATACGACGAGCCCGGGGAGTACCTGGTAAATCTCAGGGTTACAGATAACGACGGCGCTACTGATACACTGGATATCCTCATCCCCATAAGTATCTTTAACCATCCCGGGGAAGGAGAATCCGGTGGTTTTGATGATTAACTCTCCCGGTACACCGATCCGAACCGTTGCCGGGTTTAAACTGACCGCTTAGCATTTTATGTTTATACATATTAATCACACTGGTTTTGTCATCAAAACCAGTGTATATTTAATTTAAGTGGTTCTTACGGATTCAGGGTTAAGTAAATCCTTTATCAATAAGATACCGGCACAAACCTGCAAGATATCCCATGGAGGTCACATATGAATTACCGCCTGTTTTGGCACATCGGCGTACTGGTCGTGTTACTGATAGCGACTGTATCCTGTTCCGGTGGTTCCACCGGCAATGACAGTCCGGTCACGCCCGACTTAGCCCCCCAGGCTGAAACCCCGGCTTCCGGCCATCAACTCCTCCTGTATACGAATATTTATTTGAACCCGGAAGAAGGCACAGCCGAAATTATCCCTCTCAGGGATGTTGAGGAGCACCTTAATATTCTCAAGTTCCTTGAGACCGGATTGTGTCCGGATTGTTTCAAGATCGTTGGAATTACCCCGACGGTCGATAATACCTGGCTGATTGACATCCAGATCCAGCATCCTTTGACAAGCAAGGATTTCACTATATTCGATGTTCGCGGCATTATGATGTTCCCCGGCAGCAAGATTTTCACCGCAACGTCTGAGGATGACCTGATTGCATCCAATATGGCTCTCGGTGAGGGTGCCCTGGTTAATGCCGATGGTCATACCACTAACTTCAACCCATCGACCATTGGAAATGGACCCGGCGGCCTTTATGGGTATTACAAGGGTAAGTTTGGAAGTGAGACATTCCCGAATTCCACTCTTAACGGCTATAAACGGCATATCTCATCCGATCCCCTGAACACTCGTAACGCCCTGTTGGTTGGTTCGGCAGTAACCACCCAGTATGAACTCAAGTTCCAGACAGGCGGATTTGTTTTCGGCTACGCGGTGGACTGTTCGTGGGCTTTACCTGACACTCAGCCGGTTGAAGATCCCATGGAAGATTTCCCGCCCGATGCGAATGCTCTGGAGGCTTGGAAAATTGAAATTACCGAGGAAGCTATCGGTCAGGGCCTTACGGACCAGGGTGGCGAAACCAGGCTCTGGATCGATGTATACGATCACCAGGGAATGAGCGGAAACCCGGCTCCAACGGTCGAATGTTATGAACTGTTCGATGGAACTGCTGAGGCAACCTGGTCTTCCGATGGTGACGGTTACAGCACGTATGAGGTGACGGTCCAGAACGAAAAAATCGCCGCACAGGGTGAATACATGTGCCTTGTTGCAGCAGAAGATTCTGAGAATTTAAATAATATAGACTACAACCTGACCGGGTACCGGATAATTATCCTGACCGTTGGTGAATTTGTTGTCCAGGTTAACGAACCGCCTGTCGCGGCGGCCCACGCTGATGCTTACAGCCCGAATCCCGGACAGACAGTAAGTTTCTTTGATGACTCTACCGATCCGGACGGGAATGAAGATATCATCAAGTGGGAATGGGACTTCTCTTTCGACCCGATTGATGGATTCATGGTTGGAAGCGAGGAGCAGAATCCTCAAATCTCTTATCCCGCAGAGGGCACCTACCAGGTCCAGCTTCGCGTAACCGATACCGATGACAACACGGACATGCTCGATGATCCGTTGACCATCACTGTTTCAACGGGTGGCAACCAGAAACCCACGGCTGCCGCACATGCAGATAACTACGAGCCTGAAGAAAATCAGAAAGTGTTTCTCTTCGATGATTCCACCGATCCCGATGGTCCTGGAGACATCGTCGAATGGGAATGGGATTTCTCGTTTAACCCGATCGACGGTTTCAATCCGGGTGGGTTCGATCAGTTTCCAGATATCCAGTATCCCAATGCAGGCACTTACAAA
>DAOVJF010000470.1 GCA_030673355.1 Planctomycetota bacterium
ACCTGGATACCGACCTTGAAAACCTGAGAATTCACGTTACCATGCAGGGTCCGAACGCGACCGTGTTTGAATATACGGGAATTGAAAATTAGTAATTTAAATCCGGGCACTATTGTCCAGAATAAGTTAAAAAAGCACTAATACCCCGTAGCCTGGGACATTGCCCTTTGGCAGGCAGGATTGATTATCCACCCTCCGCCTTAACCGTTACCCCTTCGACCATCAGCACAACCGTACGCTCGATCGCCCGAGTCCGATGCACTATCCCTTTAGGCACCATGAATCCCTGGTGTCGTGTCAGTTCCACCGTACGCTCTTCAAGATCCAGTAGGAGTTTCCCATCGAGAACAAAGAAAAATTCGTCTTCATTGTCGTGCTTGTGCCAGTGGAATTCCCCTTCGAACACTCCGAGTCGAACGACACTGTCGTTCACGCGGACGAGTGACTGGTTCCACCATTTCCCGACACACTCATCCGCGAGTTTCCCCAAATCGATGGTTTCCAGCGGCCCGTATTTGATGTCCGTATGAATCTGATAATCCATTTTTTAATCCTCACAGCGAGAAATTTTATACGGCAATCGCTGGAAGCGATCTTAACATAAACCCGACAGCGGGATGCTGACGGCATATCCAGAATAAATAGTTTATAATATCGGGCACTCATTTTTTGCCGGAGTTGAGGAATGAAAAAATTCTTACTGATCATCGTGGTCGTGGTCATCATTGTTGCTGGGTATTTCTTTTTCTTCCGAAATGGGAATAACGCTGAAAATACTCCCAGCTTCACCGAGGTCACCGCGGAACGTGGGTCAATTTCGAAAACAGTTGCGGCCAGCGGCAGTGTCACTTCGAATCTCGATGTCGAAATCAAGTGCAAGGCAAGCGGTGAAATTGTCACGCTCCCCTACGATATCAGCGACACGGTACGTGAAGGAGATCTCCTCATGGAACTCGACCCGGAGGACGAGGAGAGATCGGTCGACCTCGCTGAAGTTTCACTTAGTGTCAGCCAGGCGAGACTTAACAGGACACAGGAAAATCTTAACCTGGCCAGCCTTGATTTAGAAACAGCATATGAACGCGCGGAAATTGACCTCGAAATCATTGAAGCACGTGCCGAAGATTCGCAGGCGAGTGCGGATCGGATTGAAGAATTGTACGAGCTGGGATTCATTTCACAGGAGGAATATGAACAGGCCCTTACCGCCGCACTTGCATCCGGAGCCGATCTGGATGCGGCGAATCTGAGGTTCGATGAACTGGAAGCGCAGGACGCCGCCCTCGGTCTCCTGCACCTGGATGTTACCCTCGCAAGAGCGGACGTTCAATCATCCCGTATTAATCTTGACAATGCATATAACAGGCTTGATGACACACGGGTTTATGCCCCGATGGATGGGGTTGTAACAGCCCGGTACGTTCAGATCGGGCAGATAATTTCATCGGGTATGAGCTCCACATCCGGTGGAACTCCAGTGTTGATGGTTTCGGACCATTCACGGTTATTCATCCTTGCCAGGGTGGATGAGAGCAATATCGGACAGGTCGAGACCGGACAGCAGGTTAGTATCTCGACCGACGCATACCTGGACGAGGTATTCGAAGGCGAAGTAACGCGAATCGCCCCGACCGGTGTCAATATGCAGAATGTTGTCACGTTTGAAGTCAGGATTGAAGTTACCAGCGAAAATAAATCTCTGCTCAAACCGGAGATGACAGCGGATGTCGAAATTATAGCCGCGGAAAATCCAGATGCGATTCTGATTCCATCGAACGCAGTTATGTCGATGCATGGGAGCAGCATGGTCATGGTTCCCGGCGAAAATGGCGAACCGGAACATGTGCAGGTCGTTACCGGATTGGACAACGGAGAATTTACCGAAATTATCAGCGGTCTTTCGGAGGGCGATACTGTCCTGATTAACGAAAGCTCGGAAGCAAGCATGTGGCGTACCGGTGGTGGCCAGAGACGCGGTGCGCCTCCGGGCATGATGATGGGAAGACCGCATTGATCATCCACACGGAAAACCTGGTCAAGTTGTACACGATTGGCGAAAGTGTTGTTCGTGCGCTTGATGGTGTGAGCCTCGATGTAGACGAAGGAGAGATGCTTGCCATCACAGGACCATCCGGTAGTGGAAAATCCACCCTGATGAACATGATCGGATGCCTTGACCGCCCTACGTCGGGGAAATATTTCCTCGACGGCGATGATGTTTCAAAATTACATAACGACAGGCTGGCTGAAATCAGAAATCGAAGGATCGGGTTCGTGTTCCAGACTTTCAGCCTGATACCGCGTACCAGCGCGCTTGAAAATGTCGAGCTTCCCCTGCTTTACAGCGGTAAGATCAGCGCGAGAAAGGAAGCTGGCGAGACACTAAAAACGGTTGGTCTTGCAGAACGCATGTACCATGAGCCGAACCAGCTATCCGGTGGGGAACGTCAGAGAGTTGCCATCGCTCGCGCACTGGTTACTTCCCCATCTATCCTTCTTGCCGATGAGCCTACCGGAAACCTTGACACAAAAACCGGAGAGGAGATTCTTGAACTGTTCGAGGAGCTTAACAGAAAGGGATTAACCACGATTGTTGTTACTCATGATCCCGACGTGGCTTCGCGGTGCAAACGTGTCCTGCGCCTTATTGATGGGAAAATTGTCAGCGACATTAAAAATCGGGTGAATTGAAACTATGCGACTGGTTACTACATTCAGAGTTGCGTTAAGGAGCCTGAGGGCAAACAAGTTACGATCGCTTCT